>NZ_JBYSXB010000037.1:0-49448 GCF_058781765.1 Arthrobacter sp. FW306-1B-G06A
GGTCAGGCGCCCCGCCAACCCGGCACGCCCGGGGCGCCTGACCCTGTCCAAAAATACTTGCCGCGCCCGGTCAATCGCTTGCCGCCAACGGGCAACTCAACATGCCGCGCCCGGTCATTTCTAAGTTGCCGTTGACACAGGCAGATGGACTCTGTGGTCCGTAAGGCCATCGAGGACGCAGCACAGGAGCGGTTGATGGATTTGTACCGAACCGACGGCTGGACGGTCACCGATACCCGGCAGAATCGCCCCTATGATGCGGTTGCAGTCCGAGGTACCGAGTCGCTGTATCTCGAGGCGAAAGGGACTCAGAGCAGAGGCCAGTCCGTGATCGTGACCCGAAATGAGGTGGACCATGCCCGCTCACATCCCGGCTCCTGCATCATGGGTGTCTGGTCTGGAATGCGGCTCATCGACGGCGTCGTCGATCCTGCCGCCGGGACATTCCGCAGCTTCCCCTTTGATCCTGATCAGGGGACGCTGTGGCCACTGGATTATGAGTGGATTCTGCCGGCCCAGGATTAGGTGTGGTTACCGTCGACCGTCTAGGTGACGGCAAGACCCACGCGACTGCGACCATCAGAACGGTTATGACCTGCATGAGGTCGTCATCGCGGAACCCCTGACAGGTGGAAGTGCGCTGTCTGCGGATCTGGTCGTCATATCGAACCGGGTAGCCGAGCACTTCCGCGGCTCCAAGGACACTCTCCGGCCTGCGTGTCGTACGGGCCCTGTAGGCTCCCGGGAGGAAAGTTCGTTCTCGTGAGGGGAGGCGGTGCGCCGAAGAAGTTGACGGGTGAGGTTTGGCGGACGTTGCGGGCGAAGCCCGGGCCGTTGCCGTTGAAGGTCGCCGATTATCTGTGGCCTGGAGTGACCAAGCGCGTCCTGGATGGGTGGACGAACCTTCAGGTGAAGTTCTGGCGCGCGCTTGCCCGTCGCGGCCGCGGCTGAGGGTCCGGTCCGTCTAAGACCATCATCGGCCTATTTGACGGCGCCGAGCGTCATGCTGCGGGCTAGGTGTCGTTTCAGTAGTCGTAGTTGTAGTTCATGATGGTGTGGGGGGGTAGGCCACGGCATTCCCAGGGCGCGTGCAATTAGGCATCGATGGTCCGCATGGAGCGGCCCGGATCTGAGAAACGTTCCGCGCCGTCTAACGAGGGACCCGTGCGTGCGATCAATTCGCCGCGTATGCCTGCCGTGTCAAGTCCTCGACAAGTGCCCAGTGAGCGGTGGAGTTGATCCTTAGCTCTAGATCGCCTGTGCCGAAGTGTCCGATGTTGCTAACGTCCCGGCTGAAACCCTCGGTCAGCTCAACGGAGTCGGGGGAGAGTTTCAAATACACGAGCAAGTTCCTTGAGGTCGGGTGCACCTCCACACAGGCGAAGTTCTTCAGTCGACGGAAGGCGAAGTAAAGAGCGCGTTCGTTCTTCACGACGTCATCACCCAGGGACAGCGCGAACGTCTCAAACTTCTCGTACAGGTCAGTTAGCTCCTGGTCTGCCTGGCCGAGCAGTTCTGTGACCGTCTTTGACCTGGACGATTTCTTCTCCGGGACGACCGGGGGAGCGACCATTCCCGCGGGTGAGGGTTTTCGCCTGGTTGCCGTTGTCTCCGTCGAAACGGAAGTCACCAGTTCAATGGCCAGAAGATCGGGCCCGAAGTCCCGGTAACGGACGAGTTCAACGTTTCGGTCGATCTGTCTGACTGCATGTTCGTCATATCGGGTGAAGTCGTTCGCGACGCAGATCAACCGCGGGGCAGACCAGTCGATGCTCTGCGCGTTGTCTGCACCCAATTTGGCCGCCACCAGGATCTGGAATTCTCCTTTGTGGTCCATGAGCCAATCCAGATAGAAAAGCCCTTGGTTGATGACGTTCTCATTGGACGTTCTCTTGTATTCGAAGATGACGGGGGAGCCGTTCTCATCCAGGCCCAGGGAGTCGATCCGCCCACGGTGAACTTTCCCCGTGCTGTACTCGGTGGCGAGGTACCTGACCCCGAAGGTGGCCTCCATGTTTTCCTCGATGAGGGTCTGGAGGTTCCTTTCAAGGGCGAAGCTTCGCGAGGGCAACTCTGAAGCTCGTCCATCATGAATGCGGAACAACTTTAGATCAGTCACCACCCAACCTTTCCATCCCGAAGGCCATAACCATAAACCGGGACCTAGTTGGCTCAGGCAATGGGCGAAGCACCGGGCGTGGTGCCCCAACACTCAAGAGCCGGCCTAATGCCCTGATTCCCGTCTGATCCGGGACGTTAAGTGTATTAAGGGCATCGATGAAACGTTGCTGGTCTGCGCTGCTGATCGACGCCTGGTCGACCCGCTGTCGCGGCTTTGCGGAGGCGGCACCGGTCACCCTGATTCCGGTGCGGGCGGAAAGGAGCTCTGCGAACGTTGCGGGCATGGGCATTGCCATGCGGCCGTGATCCCTAGTGACCGTTGCCACTGACGGGCTGTTCGACGTGACTAAAGCGGCTCTGGACGGCGATGTTTCCCCGTCGCCTCTTGAGACGTCCACTCTCGTTTTGGGACTTTCGGAAGCAACCGCGACGCTTGGATTGTCCTGGGGTTCATTCATGGCCAAATCCTCCTCGTAGGCGCTCACGTCTGACTAGACCGAGCCGATCCACCCGGTGGAGTGAAGTGCCATAACGATGCTCCCGGGAGCAATGAAAAATCAAGGATCTCCGTGGACAACCAATCCACCACGGCCGGGGACAAACTCGACATCGCTCGAGGGCCTGCTTCGAGGTTGGCACCCCGGCCAACCTGCACTCGAGCCCCATACCGAAACTAGGCCCTGTGACGGTCGCCCACGGCAGAACATTTGGGGTGACATCCGGGACGGCCAAGTTACGTGGCATCCAGCGGATTCGACGAAACGGGAATGTGTCCCAGCCTGAGCGGGCCGGCTTCAAGGAAGTGGAACGGCAATGAGGACCGAGAAGACGTCGATTTCCTCCTGGAAATGCAGAGGCCGCCCGGGACCATCCAGAGGTCGGTATCTTTAGTCCTGCCGGAAGCTGTGTGGCCATACTGCGTGGAGACCCACAGCGCGAGGTGCGGACGATAGCCTTGTCGGTAGGCATGATTTGGCTAAAGCAAACCGACCTCGTCCTGTTTGCGAGATTCTGGAGGGCGTGCCATGGAGTGGGTCATCGTATTCAAGGCACTTGGACCGCTTGCCAGTCGTGCTGCAGTTGCTGCCGCGCCAAGTCTTTTCAGGACTTGGCGGGTCGCCTTCGAAACGAAAAGAAGAGCGAAAAAGGATGGAATCCGGGTCAGGTATTTCGCCCTTCGCCGTCTTATTGATGATCAGCAGGTTTTCGAGCTCTTCCACAAACCGTCGTCAGGGGGCATGGATGCCTTGGCCCCGGCGCTTCGAAACTGCATCGGACAGGACGGCCAAGATGATTCGGAAACTGTGGCCACATTGCTCGCCATCATCGCGACTGCCTACGTGCACAGCCTGCCTCCGTCACAAGCGTCACGCTTTGAGGGTGACTCCACACGGAAGCATGTCACAGGCGAGATGTCGAAGCTCCACGAGCGCAACGCCGAGACTCAGAACTTCGAAGCCAACTGTGACCTGCTGAATCCGTTTCGCGCAGAAGAGGCGCGGCGGATCCTTCCACAATGGTCCACACTTCCGCGAGCGGTCGCGGCGATCGTCACCGCTGACGACCGCACGCAACTCTTTGAGGACTGGCTGGCCAACAGGCCGGGCTGGCTGGTCGACGCCCCGGCCTCCGCCCTGTGCTGGCTATCCTCCGCCGCCCAGGACTATGGCGCATCGCACGCTGCGAAGGAGCTTCTCGGCGAAGCAATCGCCGCTGGTGCCTCACCCCGTTCGTACTGGAAGGCCAAGAGTGCCCTCGCATCACCTCTTTCCCAAGAAGAGGCCGAGGAGCATCTGGGGCAGGCTCGGGATCATCCTCTCGGGGCTGCCCTATGGGCTGACCTTCACGGAGACCACGGCGCAGCCGTGGAACAAATCCGAACGTGGGAACCGACATCGCGAGAAGACCAGGCGACGAAGAAACTGATCCTCGCGCAACTACTCACTGGAAGCAACGAGGTGGACCGCGCCATCGATGCGGCCGTTGAAGGATACGACGAATATGGTAGTCCGGGCTGCGCTCTCTACGCTGCAAAGTTGCTTGTCGGAAGAGGGTCTCTGCGACAGCATCCGAACTTCATGGCGGATCTTGCCAAAGGTCTCGAACTTGCAGACGCCGTCCGGACGTCCCGGCGCGCCTGGGGAGGCGACAGCTCCGAAGCCGTTCTGACGATGATCAGCGTCTACAGGCTCCTGGGGTCTCCAGAGCAGGCCTGGCGAACCGGAACGGCAGCGCCCGAAGGCACCGCAACAACGAGCGAATCGACCGACGTCCGTGTGCTGACGGAGACGGCACGGACGGCAGCGGAGCTGGGAATGACTCAGCGGGCCCGCGAACTGATTCCGCGCATCCCGGCAGGATCCGGCAAGGACCAAGTGGAAGCGCTTCTGGCTGAGGCTGAGTCCGGTTTTGAATCGGCTATCTCCCGGTGGACCAAAGTTCTGACTTCGATTTCGGATCCCGTGGACGCCCTTAACATCGGATTACGCCTTGCGCATCACGGGCAAGCCGTCGATTGGCCGGTGTGGATCACGAATCACTATGCTTCCGACGCCGCGGACATTGATCTTATTTCCGCGCTCTTCCGTGAGGTTCCTGGTGCCCTGCCCAAGGCGCGGGCAAGGGCAGCCACCTCGCGTCAGGTCTTTCAGGGACTAATGTCCTTCCACGTTTCCCGCGAGGACTACTCCGCGGCCGCCGAAGTGGCTGAGACCGGTGGGGGAAGATGGAACGACCCGGAGGCGTGGCTGAGGGCTGCGGAGATTTACTTGAAGGCTGAAGATCGGGACCGTGCAATCGAGGCCGCTGAGCAAGCCATTCGGGTGGGGGGAACGGCCTGGTTGCGGGAAAGAAACGCTCGGATGATTCTCATCGAGAGCCGAAGTGCAAAAGGCCAGTGGGATAAGGCACTCGTCGATGCCACGCGGCTCCTTGAAATTGAGCCTGATGAAGACTCAGCAAAATGGGCGTTTCTGACTTGTCAGTTCATGACCTCGGACTATCAAGGAGCCTGGAACAGCTTTGTGCGACTCGGAGCACCCAGCCCACGGACACCTGACGATGCCAAGATCTGGATGCAGTTGCATTCCCGATACGCTGCTGGCCCGGAGTACCTTGACCAGGCTGTCCTTCTTGCCGAACGGTGGCCGGAGAACGAGCAGTTGCGGGCCGGGATTGTCATCTCCATGATGCATTCCGAGGCGAAACCAAAAACAGACGACCAAGTACGGCAGTATCAGGAACTCATTGCCAAGTTCATCGCTGACTTTCCTGACAGCTCTCATATCCGGGCCGTGAATGTGGACGTGGACAACCCCATCGAATCTATCAAGGCGATACTGCCCGAACCGACAGACCGGGACGAAGCCCTGCAACCCATACTTAAGGGTGAATTGCCGGTAGGGCTGGCAACGCACTTGTCGGGCAAGAGCTATGCGGAAGTTTGTCTGGTCCGAGGTGCTGGTAAGGTCTTCGCAGGTAACCCGACTGATCTCGACCACGAGGTTGACGTTGTCATCAAAAGTCTGGACAAGCGGGTGGTCATTGACACGACCGTGCTAAGCACATTCGCGCTTCTAGGCGTAGACGTGGCGAGAGAGTGGCTTGGACTGTTTTCGGCGGGGGTCATACCTACCGAAGCAATCCACGATGCGCAGAGAGCCGTCCTTAGTCTTTCCGCCATGAGCACCGCTACGATCGGGATAGATAAGGCCTCGGGCGGGCCCAGGATTCATGAGATCTCCGAGAAGGAGGCGGCATCCCGCTTGGAGCGAGCCATCACCCTGCTGAATATTGGCAGGGAGCTGGTCTCCGTCCCGCACCCCGAAATCGTAGAACTTCCCCAGTTGAAGTCCACACCGCACGAATTTCAGTGGATGTCGTCGCTGGATCTGGCCAAGGTGCTCGATCTGCCCTTTTGGTGTGACGACCGGGTGCTACGGAGCGTCGCTGAGTCTGCTGGGGTACGGTCGTTCGGAACTCCGGCGCTACTGGAAGCATTCCGCAGGAGCGGTCTCGTACGCGTGGGCATCGTCGAGGCACACGAAGCGACTCTTGTTCATCACTATTACACGGGCATCCGGTTTGATGCCTCCGTAATGGAACTTGCCGCCGAAATGGACTCATGGAGTCCGTTGGGGGCAGCAGTAGCCATTTCGGAATCGGGACCCACGACGTCCCCGGAACAGCAGATCAGCTTCGTTCTCAAGGCATTGCGGCACTGCGCAGACGATCCCGAAGCCGTGCAGATCTGGGTTGCGTCTGTTGCATCATGGTTGGATTCGGTCTCGCCGGATGCGGCTACGGCAGCCGGCAACGTCCGCTTCTGGTTTTCAACCCTTCTACAACAAGATTGGATCAACTCAAGCTCACTGCCTCATGTACTCGCAGGTCTGCGTTCGGTCGGATCCGAGAAAACCGATCTGACTGTCCTCGTGCCTGAAGTACTTGGCCAGTTGTACACAGACGTGGCGGAGCAAACGAATCACGCAGTAGCCGCTGAGTACGTCCGCGAGCTGATCCGTTTGGCCCCAGCCGAAGACAGATCAGGAGTTCTTCAGCGCATCATTGCTCTCTAAGTCAGGTTAGAACGCTATATTGCAGGGCGATTGCAACTGGTCAGCGCAACACCTGGATCAGCCATGCGCCATAGCTGACTGCCGAAAGCCCCAAAACGATGTTAACAGTTAACGGTGAGTGGGCGTTCCCCAAGAGTGTCCCGGTGCCAAGGAACTGAGACGCTCAAGGCGGCTCGGTGACTGGGCGGAGCGGGAAGCACATATTCTCTTGAATATGGCGAATTTTAGGCGTGAGCTGGTCAGTCAACGTGCACGCGATGCTGTTCGGGATTTCATGAGCGGCACGACGTTGCGGGAGATCGACGAGCTCTGGCAGGACGAACTTTTTGCGCCAGTATTCGAAGATCCGGAGCCAGTCGGAGGTCAGCGAGTTACCCATTTCCAAGGCTACTTAGATCAGGTTGATTGGACGGATCCTTCGCAAGTTGCGCGTGCGCTCAAAGTGTTTGAATCGGCGCTTGCCTGGGTGTTCGATGAAACGAACGAGTACCGCCCAGGGCAAGAGCGCGTCGACCGGCTGAGGCGTCTCTTCACGCGTGACGGCTATGAGTGGACCGACGGCGGAAAGATCGTTGGCGGGCCGCAAGTTGCTGTTGTAGAGGATCCACTTCTTGCTGGGATCACGGAACCGGCAGTTATTTTGGAACACCTCGACCGGATAAGTCGCGCAGTCCGGCACGGAGACCCTGCTCAAGCTATCGGTTCTGCGAAGGAACTTATCGAGAGCACGGCGAAGCTGGTCCTACGTGAACGCGGGGAAACGGTGTCTGGGCGTGAAGAAGTCCCCGACCTTGTCCGTCGCGCGCAAGAGGCCCTAAACGTGCATCCGACACAGGCTGGGGGTCCAGATGGGGCCCCATCAGTCCGTCGCATCCTTGGAGCCGCGAGCACAGTTGCGACGGGAGTCGCGGAACTTAGAAATGCCGGCTACGGTACGGGGCACGGACACGACGTGGTGCGGAGTGGACTCGGTGCACGACATGCACGCTTGGCGGTCAATGCGGCGAAGCTGTGGTGCGAATTCATCCTCGACACCCTGTCTGACGAAAGGGCGCCCTGGCGCCTTAATGAAAGTCGGTCTGCGGTCGAAGAATAATCCTGTCTGAGCAGCTGACGGTACGTGCCATTTCCAAGCGGCCTAGGGGCGCTGCCGCGCCGTGAGGTGTGAAAGCCGTGAGGTGTGAAAATGGGGGGACACCGTCAAGCGCGGTTATCCGAGCCCGGGGTGGTTCTGGATGAAGGGCTTCACCTGGAAGTTCAGCATCGCCCAAATCTTCTTGTTCTGCGCGTCGGTGATTTCTTCTTTCTTGCGCTTGTTGAACATCTTGAGGAAGAAGGCGTAGTCCCCTTCACCGTTGTAGCCGTTGCGCTCGTTGTTGAACGCCCCTTCATCGGATAGCCAGGCCAGCAGGGCTTTGGAGAAATAGTCCGACGTAAGGGTGATTCTCTTACGGTCTTCGATGGCCTTCTTGAGGGCCAGAAGCTGGCTGAACACTGAGACCTGCATATCCAGGTCCTGACGCTTGAAGTGGTGCACGCACTGGCTTCCGATATAGCGGAGCGATTCTTGGTTCTCACGGTTGTGGATCGTGTACATGTAGAGCAAGTTCTGTTGCCCGCAGACGCATTGACCTTCGCTGTCCGGGTGTTCCTCAACTGCCACGACGGCCCATTCATGCACGGCGTCATGGAAATGCGCAGCCACGGAATTGTCCTCGATGACCTTCTTCAACGTCTCAAAACTATGCGCTGCCACTGCTGGCCTCCCGTTCTTCTGTCATTGATTGCAGGACACGACACCTGCCGCGTCCTCCCGCTCCGCTTGGATCCAGTTCGTACACCCCTTTAGACCATTTCAGTCTTGCCCGCATCCGGATAGAGGCCGGTTATGTCCGTCCTCGGCGCGCCGTCAAGGGTGGGCCGTAGGCCCATCACGCAGTGACGCGAACGCGCCCTTGACTGAGCGGCGGGGACGGCGAGCATGGGAGGCCGGGATGCGATGCCGACCCACAGAGGCCTGTTCATCCAGCTAAACGTCGATGACGTGCGTACGCGGTGACGCCGTGCGTGAACACCTGATCAAGAATCCCGGCTTCTAGACGCTAGGGATTACCTGGCCCGTCTGAGAGCGTGTCTGTGCGTCAAGCCATGCCTCTACATCGCTGGCGCGATAGCGGACGCCGCTGCCTAATTTCACGAACTTAGGGCCCATCCCTCTATAGCGCCATTGCGCCAATGCGGGCGCCGTCTTGTGAAGCTTGGCTGCCAGCTCTGCCGGGGTCAGCAGTTCCGATTCCATGAAGCCTCATTCCCTTCCATGAACGCCTCGTCATATTAGATACATTGATTCTTGTATAGCGTGTATCGTTTCTTATATGGTACATAGCGGAGAACGGCTGCGAGGACATGACATTGGCCCAACCGGCAAGACTGTCGCTCGGAACCTGAAGCGTTTGCGGGGGAATGTCACCCTGCGGGAGCTTCAGCAAAGGCTTAGGAGCGTCGGGCACGAAATTTCCGCGAGCGGAATACAGAAGATCGAGGCCGCCGTTAGGCGGGTTGATGTTGATGATCTCGTGGCCCTGGCGGTAGTCCTGGGCGTGAACCCAAATGCACTGTTGTTTCCCAAGTCGCTCGACGAGCCGGTGGCCGTCACCGGAGCTGTACCGGCTGACCTAGTGCGGGTTTGGGAATGGGCGGATGGCGTAACACCGATCGACGGCGACGTGGGCAGTGACGACTACGTACGGGGGCTGCGCCCCGACTTCATCCCGGCAGGGAATACGAAAATTGATCCCGTGACATTCGAAGACCTCAATTTACGAGTGGACGAGCTCAGCGCGATTATCAAGACTCTGGTTGATCAGAACGCAGCGAAAGAACAATCCGGCGATGGCAACGATTGAACCCTATGAGACACAGGCTGGCCGCCGGTATCAGGTTCGCTATCGGAAACCTGACCGGGTACAGACCAAGAAACGTGGATTCAGGACAAAGAGAGATGCTGAGCTTTTCCTCGCCAGCGTTGAGGTATCCAAGGCCCGCGGGGAGTTCATAGATGCGGCAGCCGCAAAGGCCCTAATCGGTCCGCTTGGGGAAGCGTGGTTGTCACGTCAGACCCATTTGAAGCCATCTTCATTGCGCCCCGTGGAGTCGGCTTGGCGTAATCATGTCCTGCCGGTGTGGGGCGGTACGGCAGTCTCAGATATCCGAAAGACAGATGTGCAGCAATGGGTCTCAAGTATGACGAAGGGGGATCAGAGCGCTGTCCCGCCCCGGAAACCGAAGGGGGCAACGCTTGTAATCCGCGCTTACGGAGTCTTGGCGGCCATCCTGGATGACGCCGTGAGCGACCGTCGAACATTGAGTAATCCAGCACGGGGCGTAACCTTGCCGCGCAAGATCAAGAAGCCGCACGTCTACCTGAGTCACGAGCAAGTGCATGCACTCGCCGCAGCCAGTAAATATCCGACACTGGTTCTCGTGCTTGCCTACTGCGGGTTGCGGTGGGGAGAGGCGACCGGACTGCGAGTCAAGCATCTGGACATGTTGCGGCGGCGATTCGTGATTGAAGAAAACGCGGTTCAGGTCGGTTCGGTGATCGAAGTAGGTACGCCAAAGAACCACAAGAAACGAACCGTGCCGTTCCCGCGATTCCTCGCTGAGCCCCTGGCGCAGCAGTGTGAGAACAAGGACAGAAATGATCTCGTGTTTCCCGGCGAGAATGGCCATCACCTCCGCCTCGCACGCGTGCACGATGACAACATGAGCTGGTTCGCAGGGGCCGTGAAGAGAGCAGGGGTGCCTCGAATCACGCCTCACGACCTCCGGCATTCAGCCGCGAGCTTTGCTGTATCAGCCGGCGCGAACGTCAAAGCGGTGCAAAGAATGCTTGGTCACAGCTCGGCGGCCATGACCCTGGACATCTATGCGGACCTGTTTGACGGGGACTTGGACAGCGTTTCGGACGCCCTGGACCATGCAGTGTCTCAGGCAAATGTGCCCAAAATGTGCCCAAAACCCTGATTCCGTCAAAGCAAAAGGCCCCCGCTCCCTTGTAAACAAAGGGAACCAGGGGCCTTTCAGTTGGCGGTGACGGTGGGATTTGAACCCACGTTGGCTTTTACACCAAACAACATTTCGAGTGTTGCACCTTCGGCCGCTCGGACACGTCACCAACTGAAATAGGGTACCGGAGTGGAGGCCCGTTCCCCAAAACGGCCGGGCGGCGCCCACTTAGTAAGTAGCCTTCCCTTTCGTAATCGCAGCCGCAGGACTAGATTCGCAAGCACGATGACTCTTCCACGAAACGCACCGCAGAACACGGACACCCAGAACACGCACCCCCAAACGGCCCTGGCCTACTGGACGGTCGGCCCGTGCCAAGGCGAGCTCCGGAGCGAGGACCTTCCGGTGCCAGCGCAGGGCGAGGCGGTGGTCCGTGCTTTGTACTCGGGAATCAGCAGGGGCACAGAACTCGTGGTCCATGAAGCGCACGTGCCCACACGAACCGCTAAAGCGATGCGGGCCCCCCATCAAACCGGGGACTTTCCCGCGCCGGTCAAGTTCGGTTATCTATCGGTCGGAATAGTTGAACAAGGCCCCGAGGACTGGATCGGCCGGAATGTCTTCTGCCTGCACCCGCACCAAGACCGCTACGTCGTGCCCCTCAGCTCACTCACGCGAATCCCCGACGGCGTGCCGGAACGCCGCGCCGTGCTCACTGGCATCGCCGAAATCGCCCTCAACGCCCTTTGGGAGGCGGGGCCCCGCCTGGGTGACAGGATCGCCGTCGTCGGCGCCGGACTGGTGGGCGGCATGACCGCGGCGCTCCTCCGCGGTTTCCCGCTGGAGCGCTTGCAACTGGTGGAGACGGACCCGGCGAAGCGCGGGTTCGTGGAATCCCTGGGCGTGGAGTTCGTGCTCCCGGACGACGCGCATCAGGATTGCGACATCGTGTTCCACTGCTCGGCCACGGATGAAGGACTGGCCCGTAGCCTGCAATTAGCCGGGGACGAGGGCGAGATCATTGAGATGTCCTGGTACGGGGACCGGAAGGTCTCCTTGCCGCTGGGGGAGGACTTCCACGCCCGGCGCCTCACCATCCGAGCCAGCCAGGTGGGAGTGGTGGCACGTTCGCGCCGGCATAGCCGTACCTCAAGAGAGCGGCTGGAACTGGCGGTCTCTCTGCTGCGGGACCCCATTTTCGACGCGTTCCTCACGGGGGAGTCGCAATTCGAGGAACTGCCGGAGGTCTTCAATGGCCTGGAAAACGGCGAACTGGACGATCTTTGCCGAGTCATCAACTACCCCGGGACCCCGCAGCGGGAAGGAAACGAGGCATAACGATGTTCAGCCTCACCGTCCGCCGGCACTTCATGATCGCCCACAGCCTTCCGCGGGAATCGTTCGGCCCGGCCCAAGGACTCCACGGAGCCACTTTCGTGGCCGAGGTGACATTCCGTCGGGCCAAACTGAACGACGACGCGATCGTCCTGGACATCGGCGCCGCTGGAACCATCGTGGACGAGGTGCTGGCCGGCCTCAACTACAAGAACCTCGACGAACACCCGGACTTCGCCGGACAGCTCACGACGACGGAAGTGCTGGCCCGCTTCATCGCTGAGGCGGTTGCAGCGAAAGTCCGCGAGAGCGACGACGGCGGTGCGCTCGCCGGCGTCGACGTCCTCCTCCGGGAACATCCCGACGCCTGGGCAGGCTTCTCGCTGGATTTCGAGTGGTAGCTCGCGCGGGACCGCCCCGGATGGCGGATAAACGGTGCAGAATGGGGCCATGACGTCCGCCGTGCTTTCCACCCAAACGCTCACCCCGGAACTCCTCCGCGCCTGGGCGTGGCACAGACAGGGCCTGGACGGTTCCCTCTCCGGCAAGACGTCCGAGGAAGTCCTGGATCGCGCCGGCTGGGCCCGCTCGGTGGGCGGTGCCAACCCCTACCTGACGCTCTTCGCCCGGGCGGGGATCCGGCGCGAACAGGTCGATCGCGACGTCGCCGAGTTGAGGATCCACGAGCTCCCCACGGCCCGCGGTTGCACCTACGTCCTGGGCCGGAACGACTTCGCGTGGGGCCTCCAAGTCGGCCGGGACGCCGCGGTGGCGCCGTTCAAGGTCCTGGCCCGCCTCGGCGTCGAACGCGGTGAGATCACCCTCCTCGAAGAGCAAGTACTCCACACCCTCCTGGAATCCAGCGACCCCATGGATCCCAAGCAGCTCAGGGACGAGCTCGGCGAATCCGTCCGCAGCCTCGGCGAAGAAGGCAAGAAGAAAGGTGCGTCAACCACCCTGCCCACGGCGCTGGGGCTCCTCCAAGCCGATGGCCGCATCCGTCGCGTCCCCGTCAACGGCCGCCTCGACCAGCAGCGCTACGCCTACACGTCGTGGGTGCTGCCGCCCAGTGGCCTCGACGACGACGCCGCCCGGGCGCTTTTGATCGAACGGTACCTGCGCTGGACTGGCGGAGCGACGTTCAAGCAGAGCCAATGGCTTACGGGCTTCACCGTCGCGCAGAGCAAGGCGGCGCTGGCCGCCGTCGGCGCCGTCGAAGTGACGACGGCGGCAGGCGAGCCGCTCTGGATGCTGCCCGACGACGTCGAGCACCTTTCCGCGTTCACGGCGCCGCAGGAGGAACAGATCCAGCTTCTGGCCGGGACGGATTCTTTGGTACTGCTGCGCAGGAATTCGGCGGACATGCTGGCCGAAGGAGATCGGGGCCGGAAGATCCTGGACACCACGCTCGCGCTGCAGGCGGACCTGTCCGACCACCCGATCCTGGACCGGGGACGGATCATCGGGCTGTGGCAATACGATCCGGGCAAGGAACGGATCGCAGCATGGACGTTCGACAAGCCCACTGCGGCCGTCACCCAGCGGATCAATGAGGTGGAGAGCTGGATCCGCGAAGACCTCGGGGACTTCCGCTCGTTCAGCCTGGACTCGCCGGCATCGCGGCAAAAACGCATCGACGCCCTGGACAGTGCCAATTCATAAAGCGAACGCTGGTCTCAGGTTGGAGTGCTTCAGTCCACCCAGAATCCGGAGAACTCGCCGGTGGCTTGCGTGAAGGTGGCATCCACGTGTTTTACGCGGCCGGGGGCGTCCCGGGACTGCAGCCATTCCAGCAAGGAGTCGACGGCTTCGCGGTCTCCCTCTGCGATCACTTGCACCGAGCCGTCCAACTGGTTGGCAGCTTCCCCGGTCAATCCCAATAGCCGGGCTTGGTGCATTGTGGAGTACCGGAAACCCACGCCCTGGACGCGGCCGGTCACCATGGCCGTGACGCGCACCGGGGAACTCATGCGGCACCCGATCCATACGGCCTCGTGATCGCCTCGAGGAAATGACCGTCCGGATCGGCGAAGTAGACGCCGCGTCCGCCGTCGTTGTGGTTGATCTGCTGGGGGCGTGAGCGTGCAGGATCGGCCCAGTAGGGGATGCCCTCGGCCTGGATCCGGGCGAAGATCCCGTCGAAGTCGTCCTCGCTGACCAGGAAGGCATAGTGCTGGGGAGAGATGGGCCGGTCCGCCGTGGCGAAATCGAGGGCCACTCCATGGTCAAAGGCCACGGTCATGAAGGACCACATGGCTTGCGGCTTCGGAAGCCCAAACACCTTGGCGAGGAACTCCGCGGAACGGCGTTTGTCCGTTGCGTAGACGATGGCGTGGTTGAACGAGACGGTCATGAGGTCCTCCTCAGCTGTGCTGCATGAGACCATCTGACGTCCAACACCTCACAATTTCAAGGGCGATCCGGAGGCAGCTGCTATTTCCGGTGGGCCGCGAAGAAATCGCGCAACAGAGCCGAGCATTCCTCTTCGCGCACGCCTGCGTACACCTCCACCCAGTGGTTGAGCCGGCGTTCCCTCAGGATGTCGAACACCGATCCGGCAGCCCCGGCCTTCTCATCCCAGGCGCCGAAGACCACCCGCGGAATCCGGGCCAGCACAATGGCTCCGGCGCACATCGCGCACGGCTCCAGCGTCACCACAAGGGTGCAGTCCTCGAGGCGCCAGCCGTCTCCGCCTTCTCCGAGCTCAAGGGCGTGGCGTTGCAGGGCCGCGGCCGCCTCGCGGATGGCAACGATCTCGGCGTGCGCCGTTGGGTCGCCGTGCGCTTCCCGTTCGTTCCGCCCGGCACCCAGCACGCCGCCGTCGGGCCCCAGGACGACGGCGCCGATCGGCACATCCTCCGTATCCAGCGCCCGCCGGGCCTCGTCCAGGGCCAGACCCATCCAGGCCGCGTGCTCTGCGTGATAAGGCTCGTTGGTGCTCATGCCTCAATGATAGTTTTGGAGTCATGCGCACACTCGTCGTGGACCACCCGCTGGTCGCTCACAAGCTCACCGTTCTGCGGGATAAGAACACTCCTTCACCGGTCTTCCGGCAACTCACCGAAGAACTTGTCACTTTGCTGGCCTACGAGGCCACCCGCGAAGTCAGGACTGAAGCGGTAGAGATCGAAACCCCTGTCACCAAGGCGATCGGCACCGCCTTCACGAAGCCGACGCCGCTGGTGGTCCCCATCCTGCGCGCAGGCCTTGGCATGCTCGAGGGCATGACCAAGCTGGTACCCACCGCTGAAGTCGGTTTCCTGGGCATGGCCCGCGACGAAGAGACCCTCGACATCATCACCTACGCCGAGCGCCTCCCCGAAGACCTCACCGGACGCCAGATCTTCGTGCTGGACCCCATGCTCGCCACCGGCGGCACCCTGCGCGAAGCCATCAAGTTCCTCTTCAAGCGCGGCGCTTCGGACGTCACGTGCATCTGCCTGCTCGCGGCCCCCGAGGGCCTGGCCAAGTTGGAAGAAGAGCTTTCCGAAGCCAACGTCAAGATCGTCCTCGCGTCGATCGACGAGAGGCTCAACGAAAAGGCCTACATCGTTCCGGGCCTGGGCGACGCCGGAGACCGTCTGTACGGCGTGGCTGGCTAGAGAGTCCGGCTAGCTACTAACCCGCGCGGCGCTGGGCCTTGCTTGCCTTGAGCACCATGGGCAGCTTGGACCGAAGGGTGCACTCAAGCAACTCCTCGGCAGTCTCGTCCTGCTCGTAGACTTCCGGCAGGCGGATGCCGATCAGGGTGTTCATGAGCATGCCCTGCGCAAGGAAGTCGCGGGAGGTTTCGGGGGACAGGCCGGCTTCGTCGCGCACCAGGCGGTAAATATCCAGGAATCCTTCCCTGGCGCGTGCCCCGATGGCGGGTTCATGGCCGGCGACGAAGGCCTGCATCAGCATCATGAGAATGCCGCGATCCTCGATCAGGTCGGCGTAGGCGATGGCCATGAGCTGCTTGAGCTGTTCCGGGCGGCCGCTCCCGGCGGCAGGATCGAGGTGCCGCAATTCTCCGGCGAGTTCTCCGGCGTCGTACGCTGCGATGACGTCGCGGAACGCGCGCAGCAGCTTGCCTTGGGCGCGATCCAAGGCCTCCAGGAACAGTGTCTCCTTGGTGCCGAACATCCGCACGACATACGGCTGGCTGATGCCCGCAGCCTTTGCCACTTGGTCCGTGGTGGAACCAGCGTAGCCACGCTCGGCGAACACGCCGGTGGCAGCTTCCAGGATCAGTTCGCGCCGCTGCGCCGCAGGTATGCGTTCGGCAGTTGCCTTGCTGCTTGAGCCCGATTCCCGGGCGCCTGTGCCCCCTGTTTTCTTCGCCACACTTGACATGTTATCAGTCGATAACTAACTTTGGCCCTTAAGTAATCATTCGATTACAACAACCCGATTTAGCGCCACCTCAGCGACCCGTGGAGTCATCATGAAACGCACCATTCCCGTTTGGCTGGCCATTGTGGCGGCCTCTCTCCCCGTCTTCATGGCCACACTGGACAACCTCGTGGTCACCAACGCACTGCCCGTCATGCACAAGGCCCTCGGTGCGAGCGTCGAGGAACTGCAGTGGATCGTCAACGCCTACTCCCTGAGCTTCGCGGCGTTCATGCTCCTCGCTGTCGGCCTGGGGGACCGCTTCGGCCGCCGTCACGTGTTCATTGCGGGCCTTGCCATCTTCACCCTCGCGTCCGCAGCGGCAGCCGTCAGCACGGATCCGGTGCAGCTCATCGCCGCCCGCGCGGTCCAGGGCGTTGGCTCCGCGGCGCTCATGCCGCTATCGCTCACCCTGCTGGTGGGCTCGGTCAGCGACAAGCTGCGCCCGCTCGCCATCGGCATCTGGGGCGGAGTCTCCGGCCTGGGTGTCGCACTGGGGCCGCTGATCGGCGGCGCAGTCGTGGAAGGCTGGAGCTGGGAAGCGATCTTCTGGCTCAACGTGCCCATCGGCATCCTGTCGATTCCTCTGGCGCTCTTCGCGCTGCCGAACAGCTTCGGCGCCCGTGTCCGCGCCGACGTCGTAGGCCTTCTTCTTTCCGGACTTGGCCTCCTGGGGCTCGTCTTCGGCATTGTCCGGGGGAACGACGCCGGCTGGTCCAGTGCCGAAGTCCTCGTAGGCTTGATCGGTGGCGGCGTCCTGCTGCTTGCCTTCGTTCTGTGGGAATCCCGGGTCGCTGCGCCACTGCTTCCGCTCCGGCTGTTCCGCGACCGCAGCTTCACCGTGGCAAACCTGATCGGCTTGACCTTCAGCTTCGGGATCTTCGGGTCTGTCTTCATCCTCATCCAGTTCCTGCAGGTAGTGCAGGGCCACGGACCCCTCGCAGCAGGCGTCATGACGATGCCCTGGACCTTGGCGCCCATGTTCGTGGCACCGCTTGCCGGCCTGTTGGCCCCGCGGCTTGGCACCAAGACCCTGATGATTGCGGGCCTCGTGCTGCTGACAGCGGGCATGTTCTGGCTGGCCGGAGTCCTTTCCGCGACCGTCCCTTATGAAACCCTGGTGCCGGGCTTTGTTGCGGCGGGAATCGGCATGGGGTTGGTTTTCGCCCCGATGTCGACGGCGGTGCTCGCCAACATGCGCGCCGAGGACCACGCGAAGGCGAGTGGGACCAACTCCACCCTTCGGGAGATCGGTGTGGCCCTGGGCGTGGCCGTCCTGACGGCAGTCTTCACGGGAGCCGGCGGCAAACTCACTCCCACGGGCTATGTGGACGCGGCCATTCCCGCCGTCTACGTGGGTGCGTCTGTGCTGGTCCTCGCCACGCTGGCGGCGTGGCTCCTCCCGTCCCGCGCCCACGCACGCAGCCTGGCGGCTGGAGCGGAAGCGGGCGCCGCCGTCGAACCCTCCCTGCAAAACGCCTAACCAGCCGAACTCGTCAACGCGGGGTCACTTACGGCCCAATTCGAGCAGCAACATGGGCCGTAAGTGACCCAGCGTTGTGCTCCGCCCCTACCGGTTTTCGGGCTCCGCCGATAGCCTTTGGCGCATGGACTGGAAACTTGAACTTGTGTTTGTCCCCGTGTCCGATGTGGACCGCGCCAAGGATTTCTACGTCAACAAAGTGGGCTTCAACGCCGACTACGACGAGCGGCCCATGGACGGTATTCGCTTCGTCCAACTGACTCCGCCCGGCTCGGCCTGCTCCATCTGCATCGGCGAGGGCCTCAACGACGCCCCTCCAGGCACCGCTCCCAGCCTGCAGATGGTGGTGGGGGATATCCAGGAGGCCCACAGCCAGCTCAAGGCCAACGGCGTGGAAGTCAGCGACATCGACATCCAGGATTGGGGCCACTTTGTGTACTTCGCCGATCCGGACGGCAACAAATGGGCCGTTCAGTACATCCCCCACCGGCCCAACGGCTAGGACTCACACCGTAAGAGTTGGGCCGCAGACCGGCTTCAGCGGCAGGATGGATGCATGAACCTGCCTGCTGAAGCCGTGAAAACCCTGACCGTCCGGGCTGTCCTCTTCGATATGGACGGAACCTTGGTGGACTCCACCGCGATCGTGGAGGAAGTCTGGAGCGAATTCGCGGGCCGGTACGGACTGGATATCGAGGAGATCCTGCGGACTTCACACGGTGTCCAAGCCAAGGACACGGTGCGCCGTTTCGCACCCGCCGGAGCTGACATCGACGCGCTCGCGGAGGAACTCGGCGAGATGGAACGGACCCGGACGGACGGGATCGTTGCGTTGCCCGGAGCCGCGGAACTGTTGCGGTCCTTGCCTGCCGACGCCGTCGCCATGGTCACCTCGGCCGATCGGATCCTTGCCGGGGTGCGCATGCAGGCAGCCGGACTCGAGATGCCCGCGACCACTGTTACCTCCGAGGCCGTGACCCGTGGCAAACCGCACCCGGAAGGCTACCTCAGGGCCGCAGCGCTGCTGGGTGCCGAGCCGGCCGACGTCGTCGTCTTCGAAGATGCCCCCGCGGGCATCGCTTCCGCCCGTGCGGCCGGAATGCGGACCGTGGTGGTGGGCGACGCCGGCGGCGAGGCGGCGGATGGGCTGTGGCAGATCGCGGACTATTCAGCTGTCACTGCCACGGCGAGCCTGGACGCTTCCGGTCGATGGGTGATCGAGCTCCGGTTCTAGCGTCAGCGGGCTGGATGCGGGACGGACCGGTCCTGTTGTTCCCCTGAGGACGAGGGTTCCCTCGAAGATGATCCTTGCGCCCGTCAGGCTGGTTGAGCCTGGGTTCTCGGAGAGGGCGGCGACGGCGCGCCGGGCTGCAGCACCGACGTTGACCGCGATCGTCGAAAGGGCAGGAAACGTTTCGGTCGCGAGGGTGTCGTCGCATCCGATGACGCTCAAGTCCTTCGGGACGTCAACGCCCGCGGCAGCGAACCCGCCCATCAAGCCGTGCGCGATCACGTCGTCGAAAGCGATGACTGCGGTGACTCCGGACGCTGCCACCGAATCGCTCAGAGCCTTCGCGGCGTCATAGGTGCCCGGGTCCGCACTGAAGTGCATGACCTCGAGGGCGTGGGCCTTCGAGAAGTTGTCCACGGCCGAGCGGCGCTGCTTGTTTGCCCATGATTGTGGTGGCCCGCCGACGTAGGCGATGCGGCGGTGGCCGAGCCCGGACAGGTGCGTCAGACCGGAGCGGATGGCGGCCGCGGTGTCCAGGAGGATCCGGTACGTCTCCGGAACATCGCGGTTGATGAAGGCTACCCGCTGGGAATCGGCGATTTGCCGGATGCGGGACGAAGCGAGCCGGGAGGATACGACGATCAACCCTTCGACCTGGGGCGCCATCCGTGAGATGAGGCGGTCTTCCCGGGTGGGGTCTTCATCCGTGTCCGCCAAGAAGACGGACAGTCCGAGGTCGCTCGCGTAGTTTTGGGCCGCGCGGACCAGTGGAGGGAAGAACGGGTTGGCGATGTCCGGCACGATGAGTCCGATCGCGCCGGCGCGTCCTGTCGAGAGGGCGCGAGCGTGATGGTTCGGTACGTAGCCGGCGGCTTCGGCAGCCTTTTGAACCATTGCCACCGTCTCGGGCTTGAGCAGGTTTGGCCGGGTAAAGGCCCTGGACACGGTTGAGGGGGCTATGCCGAGTTCGGCCGCCAATTGCGTGATGGTTGGACGGCCCGTCATTGGGGCTCACCCGCGAGCTCCAATGCGGCACGGACCAGGGCTTCCGCGCTGCCAGGCGCGAAGGGGGCAGGCATACCGTAATAGCGGTGCGCGTCCTCCACTTCGTATCCTCCGAAGTCATATTCGTCCGCGCTCGGGAAGTATCCGGGGCACCCGTTGGTGTAGCCCGTGACGAATACGGGCCCTTCGAGCTCGGAGGCGATGGCTTCCGTTGCGGCCAAGAATGGTTCTCCGGGTAGTCCTACGAGGGTCAGGCCCTGCCAGTTGAAGACGCTCACTGGCGCGCGCCAGGACATTTTGTCGTCGGGACCGCGGTCCATCGCCCACTGCATCCACGTGTTGAGAAGGGATCGCCGGCCCGGTTCGGCAGAAACCGCTTCGGCCTCCCACTGCCGGCCCAACGCCGAGGGGGAAACCGCGTCGCGCGCATTCATTGCGACGCCGACGGTCCTCCGGGCCGCCGAGGTCTCCCGGGAACCGAAGACCGGCAATAGCGGGGTCCCCAACGCGGATGCCGCCACATGTTCTCCGATCTTTCGCGCCTGCTCCATCGTCCTGCCGGTTGAGCCGGAAAGCGAGTACGACGCGTCGGCACGATGGCCCGAGTTGATGTCACCGGCGGTCCCGGGCAGGAAAAGGGCCACTGAGCCTGGGGAACGTTCCTCCAGGACGCTCCTGGTGAACGCCGGATAGTCGCCGCTGATGAGCCGGTTTTCCGGACCCAGGACCACCGGGTGGCACGGATAGAGCAGGATCCAGGCAAGCACTTGTCCGGCTTCGTCGCTGAATGTGGCGACTTGGACGGGCGGGTCCACGGCACGTTCGGGATGGCGTCGGTTCCTGGCAATGTCCACTCCGCGCGATTCGCCGTAATGCAAGGTGGCAGGCTGCTGGGAGGCCAACGCGGTCTCGGCGGCCTCGTGGCAAGCCACGACGATCTCCTCCAGGAGACCCGGGTGATGGCCTCCGAGTCGGCCCGGCATAACGCACGGACCTGCGTGGGTATGCGTCGCGGTGATCGCGACACGTTCCGGCATGAAGGGCAGGCCGCGTGCGATGCGGGTGCATGTGTCTTCGTGCAGGCCGCACACATCCACGGTGATCCAGCACGTGTCATCGACAGCCAACGCCCGGACGGTCAGGGGATCGTGGACACCGGTGCTCGGTTCAGTCCTCGCCGCGAATCCGGCCATTGGGGTACCTGCGGGCGGCGAGATCCCGACGACGGCGGCGCCCACCCTCAGGACGCCCTGCTCGGCTTGGGGGGTACTCATTCCGGTCCGCCGGATACTTTCCGGCCGGACTGGATGACCTCGGTAATGGTCCCGGCTCCGGGTCCCTCCCCGGTGATCAGGACGAAATCTGCCGGGGAACCGACTCGAAGGTGGCCGAGCCCCGGCCGGGTGCCCGGAATCACCCGGGCGGGAGTGGACGTCACCATTTTGAGGGCCTCCGGTAGCTCCAGGCCGACGTTGCGGATCACGTTGCGGAATCCGTCCGGGAGGGTAGCGGCGGCCCCCGCGAGCAGGTCCGTACCCACGTGGGAGAGCCTCCCGCCAGGAGCGAGATCCACGAGGCCGCCCACGGAAGTGCGGTGGCGGCCAGGCGCGCTACCGGCCAGTGCGGTGCTGTCAGACACCAGATAAGCGCGCTCGGGGGTCTTTGCCCTGATCATGACTTTGAGCGTATCGCTGGGCAAGTGGTGGCCGTCCGCTATGAGTCCCGCCGTGAGCCGGTCGTCAGCGAGTTGAGTCCACAGGGCATTCGGATGCCTTGGCAGGGTGGTGGCGATGCCGTTGCCCAGATGGGTGGCCAGACCGGCTCCCGCGGTGATGGCAGCCGTGATTTGTTCAGGACTCGCGTGCGTATGTCCAATGGCCACTTCGACGCCGAGTTCGCGGATCCGGGCGATCTGGGCCGGCGCATCGGGCGTATGTGGGGAGACGGTGACGATACCGACCATTCCGCTTGCGCGAAGCCAGCGCCGAATCTCATCTGCGTCCAAGGGACGGACGAAGGCGGCGTCGTGGACACCGCGGGGACCGTCCTGGTCCGAGATGAAAGGACCCTCGATGTGCACGCAGGGGATGGCTGCCCTGGTGGTCGGATCAATGTCGCAGGCACGCTTGATCTGTTCGAGCGCGACGGTGATCGCCTCCTCCGACGCTGTCACAATGGTCGGGACCCACGTGGTGACGCCCAGTTTCGCAAGCTCCGCGCTCAGGTTGATGATGGTTTGCGGCGAGACGTCGGCGGAGTTGACGTCCAGGCCGCCGTAACCGTTGACCTGGCCGTCGATAAATCCCGGCGCGATCACGGGCACCCCTTGGAAAGGGCCGATCTCCCGCACCGACAGGATGGTCGTGTCGTAGGCGATTTCTATGTTGATCCCCCGGTGGGGGTCTTTGCCCACGATCGTTTTGGGGTGTGTCACAGCTTGTGTACCCGTCCTTTGAAACGTGAAATGAACTGCTGGTTGGCTTCGTCCCCGCCTGGAGCATTTCCCGATCGCCACAATGGCGGCTCAATGCCGATTTCGTTCAGCTTGCCGATGGTGGACATCATGAGCCAGTTGAGGGCGAAGGCGTTGGCGAAGGTGGACACTGCGGCCGTTTTTTCCTTTGCCCCGGGGACCTCCATGACGGCGTCCCCGACCGGAACCTTCGTGTCGATGTGGTGGTCGACGACGTCGTGCAGGTTCAGTTTTTGCGGATGCCGTGCGGGGTGGTCACCGGCTGTTTCCTCCGCGTGCTCGCGCGAGGAAAAGCCGATGGTCGTGACCGATAGTTCGCGTGCCGTCAGCGCCGCGTCAATGAGCGCGCTATTGATGCCGTAGGCGTTGACCAGGATGAGGACATCCCCGGGTCCGAGGCCCGCGTCTTCGATGACGATCCGGCCGTAACCTGGAGTCCGTTCCATGGCCATAGAGCGGAGGGCACCGCCGGAGAGCAGGGTGCCTTCGTCCAAAATAGCCGAGACGTGCATCAACCCGCCTGCCCGGAAGAACACTTCCTGGCTTGCCAGGTTCGAATGACCGCCCGGGCCGTAGATGTGTACCAGTTCGTCCTTGGCTACCTGGGCCGCGAGAATGTCCGCGGCGACTCTGATGTTTTCGGCTTCCTCCAGGCGGATCCGCCCGAGGAGCTCGGTGATTTTTCCAAGGTAGTCGCCCGAGAGCTGCTCATTTGAGTTCATCGCGGATCGGATTCGGCGTCGAGGTAGATGGTGACGTTGGGGTGCGTGCGCAGCGCAGTACCCGGATGGTCTCCGCTGATCGGCTGGTTCAGGGTGTTGTGGACGGCAGTCCTTTTGGCACGGCCTGGCACGGAGGCGATGATTTCGGAGGCATGCAGCAAACGCGGGATGGAGACGGTGATGGCGCGCTGCGGAACGTCGTCGAAACCGGCGAAATGCCCTTCGTCCACCTGTTGCTGGCGGCTTACTTGGTCCAGGTTGATGACGCGGGCGGGCAGCGGGTCGGCGAGGTCGGCCGGGGGATCGTTGAAGGCAAGATGGCCGTTGACCCCCAATCCGAGCAAGACGAGGTCAAAGGGATCTTGGCCCATCAACGTGCCATAGCGCTCCGCTTCGTCTTGGGCAGGGTTCCCCGGGTTGATGCGGTGAAAGGTGGTGGGCGGAAGGAAGCTGAAGAACGTACGTTGCAGCCAGTTTCCGAATCCTTGGGGTGCGTCCGGCTCGAGCGCGAGGTAGTCGTCCATGTGGAAACACGTTATGCGGCTCCAATCGATGCCGGGCTCCTGGACGAGCGCCTGAAGCGTTGCCTCCTGGCTGGGAGCTGCTGCGAGCATCAGCCGGACCTCCCGCTGGTTCCGGAGCGCCTTGCGCAGCGTTTCCGCTGCATGCGCGCCGGCGTGTTCCCCCAGTGCGGCCCGGTCCGGGTGTGTGGAAACGACAGGGCTGTAAGTGGTCAGTGCTGTCACGTGTGTGTCCTTCGGGTTTCTAGTTCAGTAGTCAGGAGGAGGGATCGGGCTATATGGAAGGGGTCCTTGACGGGCAGCGCCACCACCTTGTCGAGGGGCTTCCCCTCGCGGTCGCGGATTTGCAGCCACTCCTGGCCGGAGGGATCCGGAAAGGTGCCGAGGGTGTAGGACCAGATCCGCTCATGCCACTCCAGGAGGTCGGGCCGCCCGAAACGCTCGGCGAGCAGCCTGGTTGCGTAGAGGGCCTCAACCTGGACCCACCACAGCTTGGTGTCCCACGTTTGGGTCACCAACGTTTCGTAGGGGTCGTTGCCGAAAAGCCTGCCCCGCGGTTCATCCCCGGTGCTGTCGACGTATCGGAAGATGCCGCCATGCTGGTCATCCCAACCCGCTTCCAGGGCACGGATGGCAAGGTCCGGTAGCCAATCCGGAATACGTGGTGCAAGTCCGGGCACTATTTCGGCGGCTTCCATGACCATCCAGAGCATCTCCAACAAGTGGCCGGGGGTGCGGTGGCGGGCCAGGAGCGTGTCCAGGTCATCGCTACTGTCAGGCCGGTATTCCCACCAGGTGTCGGCCTTCCACATGCCTTCGGCGGATCCGTCGCCGAGCAGCTGGGAAAGCGCGGCACCGGCTGTTTCGGCGCTTTCAACAGAGCCGCAGGCCAAATGGAGTTGGGCGCCCACATTCAGAAGCAGCATCAGCCCGGCCGCGTCCTTGAATCCGGCGCGGACGGGGTAGGGCTCGGACGGAGCCTTCCGGGCCTCGATTCTTTCTTCGGCGTGGGCGAGAAGCGCATGGGCTGATTGGAGCCACTCGCCACGTTCGCGGCCAGCCGCTTCGGGAAGCCGGGCTGCACCCGCCAGGCCCAAGGCCGCAAAGAGGTCGGCCAGTACGCTGACGGCGATCTCGCCTTGCGGCCCGGACGGTAGCGCCTGTCCCTCAGCCGATGTGCGGTATGCCGTCACGCTGCCGTCCAAGATGGCGTGTTCTTGGATGAACCTGGCCGTTTCAATCGACAAGGCAGCCCACAACTGGGGATTTTCCGCGATGATCCCGTCCCCGCTGTCAAGCGCAATCCTTGAACAGAGCCAAGCCCAGCGGCCTTGGGACCACGTATATTTCTCGTTCGAAAGCAACCGCCCTGCGTTGGAAAAGCAGGTGAAAACCCCTCCGCTTTCCCTGTCCACCCCGTTCTCGAGCCACCAGGGGAGGACTCCCTTGAGCAGCTGATCCCGTATTTCGGATCCAGTTGCGCTCATGCCACGGTGCTTTCGACTGGAATCGATGTGGCCGGCTCAAGGTCCCGGTCAAGGGACTCGACAAGGGCGTCGGATGCTTCGTTGTGCCACGGGCGCAGCCAGCCGAAGACGCAATAGATGATCGCCGAGGCAAGCACCGGAGCGGCCACGTTGATTGTCTGCGCACTGGCCGTGCCCAGGCTCGCGATGGGAGCGGCCAAAGCGTACTTTGCGAGTGCGAAAACGAGCAAACCGGTGGCCCAGGAGAACAGGGCTGCAGATGGGCCGCAGCGCCGGAACGGGCGCAACATCCCCAACAGCATGGGAACCGCGATCGGCCCCACCAAGGCACCGAACCAGAGGATGATCAGGCCCAGGACCCCGCCGAATGAATCCGCGCTCAGGGCGATGACCATCGACAATCCGATGAACAGGAACGTGGAAATCCGGCCACCCAGTAGTTCCGCCCGCGACGTCAGGGGCTGCCGGGAACCGCGCAGCGCAGGGATGATGTCCCGGATGACGACGGCGGAAATCGCGTTGGCGTCCGAAGACGTCATGGCCATGGTGTGTGAGAACATTCCGGCGACGACCAACCCCACCAGGCCGGCCGGCAGCAGTTGCTGGGTCAGGAGCGCATAAGCCTGATCCGGGTGCGTCAGATTGGGCAGGATCAGCGGCGCGGCCCACATCGGGAAGAAAAGCACCAGAGGCCACACGAGATACAGTGCGCCCGAAAGCAGGACTGATTTGCGGGCCGCTGAGCCGGACGGAGCGGCGATGAAGCGTTGAGCCAGGTTCCAGGTTCCGCCGTTGTAGGAAATAGTGCTGATCAGGCAATAGGCGAGGAAGAATCCGATGGTGTAGTCCCCCGCGAATGGCTGTGAGTGCGAGGCCGGCAGACGGGACCAGATTCCCGCGATCGAGGAAACGCCCCCGAGCTTGGCCACGGCGAAGATAAGCATCGCAATGCCCGCTACGGACTGGATGATGAACTGGCCCATATCCGTCAATGCGTCCGCCCACAAACCGCCAATGGTCGAATAGATGAGCGTGACCCCGCCAACGATCAGGATGCCAACGGCGATCGGAACCCCGGCGAACACGTTCAGCAGGATCGCGCTGGCCGCCCATTTGGCCGCAACATCGAAGACTTTCAATGCGGCACCGGACCAAGCCAGTACTTGCTGCGCGGGCAGGTTGTAGCGCGTAGCCAGGTATTCGAGCGGGGAGATGATTCCCAAACGCTGCCTCAGGCGCGGCCAGCGCGGGGCGAAGAAGACAGCGCCAACAAGGCAGGCGATGGTGATGGTGAGCGCCCACCAGACATACAGTGCGAATCCGGTGGTGTAGGCGATGGCGGCGTAGGCCACGAAGACAGCTGCCGAATAGCCGGACATGTGGTGGGAGATTCCCGCCAGCCACCACGGCATCTTCCCGCCGGCTGTGAAGAAGTCCGCGGCGTTTTTCACTCGGCTCTTGGCCCACCAGCCGATCCCTATCATGACGACGAAGTAGGCCCCTAAAACGAGCCAGTCGGCGAAATACATACATCCTCCTTGATGCAACGAAAGCTTGGAAATGGGATCTGCAGTGGCGTCCACTTTTCTCTGCAAACGTTTGCAAAACAAGGGTCTTTTTGAAAGTTTTCTTGCGGGGCCTGGAGGGCGACAGAAAGGCTGTGGCAGTGACCTCGGATTACTCCGCGGTCACCGCCACAACCTGTTTGGGCGCTTCAGCCAGCCGGTTCTAGCCCGCCAGTGCGTACACCGTGGTCCCGCCGATGGTCTGTGACTGGAAGTTCGCAGCCACCCATTGCGCGATCTGGGCGGGGGCTTCCGATCCGCTGTTCGCCTGCATGGTCCCGCCGGCGATGAAGTAGTGGATCTTGCCCTGTGCAACGAGCTGCTGGAACTGCTCAAGGGTGGGAGACGGGTCCGTGCCGTTGAAACCGCCCACCGCCATGACCGGCAGTTCGGTGGCCAGCTGGTAGCCGGCGGCGTTGTTCGAGCCCACGACGGCGGCCGCCCACGTGTAGTTCGAGGCGCCGGATTTCAGTGCGGCAACCATTTCCGACGACGGCGTGGTGGCGCCGAGCAGGCCGCCCAGGCCGCCGCCTTGCCGGTTCCCTCCGAAGCCGCCAGCCTGGGCGCCCGGCTGTTGGAGGGTCTGCGGGGGAGTGTTCTGGGACGCGTTGTTTTGCCCGAAGCCGCCCCGGGCTCCAAAGCCGCCGAAGCCACCGAACGTAGTCGCGGGACCGGCGCTGGGGATTGCGCCACTATGCGTCACGGAGGCGGTAGAGATCGAGTACGCCAGCGGACCGGCAAGGGAGGCCGCGAGGGCGAGCGCCGCCGTCGTGCGGTGGAGGATGCGGACCGGGAAACGTCCCGAGAGCAGCAAGCCGGCCGCAGCCGCCAATGCGCCCAGCAGCGCGGCCCAGCGCAGCAACGGACCATAAGCGGTGGTGCCGCCCAGGAGGCCGAAGGCCGTGAATCCAGCTGCGGCCACTGCCACAGCGAGCACGACCGCGGCGACGAGCTGTGCGCGGTGCTGCCACAAAAGCGCCCCGCCCAGGCCCGCGAGCCCGGCGATGCCCGGGGCCAGCGCCACCGCGTAGTAGGGGTGGATGATGCCTGCCATGAAGCTGAACACGAGCCCGGTGACCAGCACCCACGAGCCCCACACGATCACCGAGGCGCGGACGCTATCCGTGCGCGGGGCACGCCGGCCCAGCCACAGCAGCCCGGCCCCGAGGACCAGCACCGAAGGGAGCAGCCACGCGATCTGGCCGCCGAATTCGTTGTTGAACATCCGGAACAGCCCGGGAACTCCCCAGCCGTTGCCGCCCCCGACGCTGCCGGTCTCCTGGCCGCTGAGCCGGCCCAAGCCGTTGTAACCGAGCGTCAGTTCCAGGATGGAGTTGTTCTGTGAGCCGCCGATGTATGGCCGCATGTTCGCCGGAACGAGTTCGACGACGGCGAGCCACCAGCCGGCCGCGACCACCATGGCCGCCCCCGCGCCGAGCAGATGAAGCAGGCGACGCCCCACTCCACCCGGCGCGGCAACCAAGTACGCCACCGCAAATCCAGGAACCACCAGCAGGACCTGGAGTTGCTTGGTGAGGAAGCCGAAGCCAAGGAACACTCCGGCCAGCAGGAGCCAGCGCAGTTTGTTGTCCTGCATGGACCGCAGGGTGGCGTAGCCGGCGGCCGTCATGAGTAGCACCAGCAGGGCGTCCGGGTTGTTGAACCGGAACATGAGGGTGGCTACCGGGGTGATGGCCATGACGACGGCGGCGAGCAGCCCGGCCCGGTGGGCGAGCTGTGGATCGCCGGAAGCGGGGGCCGCGGCTCGCCTGACTGCCAGATACAGCAGCCAGGCCGTGGCCACGCCCATGAGCGCCTGGGGAACCAGGATGCTCCAGGAGCTCAGCCCGAAGATCCGTACCGAGAGGTCCATGATCCAGAGCGACGCCGGCGGTTTGTCCACCGTGATGGAGTTGGCGGCGTCAGACGATCCGAAGAACCATGCGGCCCAATTCTGCGAACCGGCCTGGGCCGCCGCGGAATAGAACGCGTTGGCCCAGCCGGAAGCGCCGAGATTCCAGAGATACAGGACCGCCGTTGCCAGGAGCACGAAACCGAGCTCCACGCGGTGCCGAAGGGCATGCGGGCCGCGGGTGCGGCGGGGCCGGCGGGACCGGCGGGGCGAACCGGCCCGGGCGCGGCCGCCCCCTCCGTGGGGAACGGCCGCTTCCTGCGGCGCAGTCGGCCCCACCAACAGCGGCGGCGGAGCCGGCTGCCTTGCCTCGGAGTCCGTGCCTGTGGAATAGGAAGTGGTCATCGGAATCTACTTTGTCAGCTTGTAGACCGTGGAGTTGCCCACCGTCTGGGCTTGGAAGTTCGCCTGTACCCAGGAGGCTACCTCGGAATTGCCGCCTTGGCCTCCGAACCCGCCGCCACCCATGCCGCCTCCTGCGATGTAGTAGCCGATCTGTCCCTTGGCCACCATGTCCTGGAACTCTGCCAGCGTGGGGTAGGGATCGCCGCCGTTCCAGCCACCGAGCGCGATCACGTTGGTGTTCGTGGCGAGCTCAAGGCTTGCGGCTTGGGTGGCACCGGAGACGATCGCCGACCACTTCGTGGTGGTGGATTTCAGCAGGGCGGTCAGTCCGGCGTCGGACGTTCCCTCGGAACCGGGCCCTCCCGCCGGACCCGCGCCACCAGCCGCGCCGAACCCACCGGCGCGGTTTCCGAAGCCGCCCATGGCGGAACCGCTGGGTCCCGACGTCGGGATGGAACCGGAGTGTGCTGTAGCCGCCGTCGCGAGCGTCCACGCCGCTGTTCCGAGGCCGCCGGCCAGAAGGGAAACGACGACGACGGCCGCGGCCGCTGCGTTCCGGAACCGCCCCGCCGTGTTTTGGCCGGCAAAGCGCAACGAGTCGAGGCGGAGCAGGATTGCCGCTGCCGCCACCACGCCCAGGACGACGATCACGATGCGCAACCACGGAAGCCACGAGGCGTCGCGGCCCAGGAGAACCGCGGACCAAGCCGAACTACCGAGGATGACCACGGCCAGGACGATCCTGGCCGGCCAATATCCACGGCCACGCCACAGCTCAACGCTGCCAATGCCTGCCAAGGCTGCGATTGCCGGTGCGAGCGCTACCGCGTAGTAGGGGTGGACAATGCCGCTCATGAAGCTGAAGACGCCCGCCGTCACCAGAAGCCAGCCACCCCACAGGATGAGCGCGGCACGGGTGCGGGAAGCCCGCGCTTCCCGGCGGGTGAACCATAGGCCGGCTGCCAGCAGAATCAGTGCAGCAGGGAGAAGCCAGGAGACCTCAGCGCCGAAGCTCGTGCCAAACATGCGGGTGATCCCGGCAGCGCCACCGAATCCGGCGTTGCCGCCACCGCCACCGCCGCCGCCGAAGGCGCCGAGGCCACCGAGATTGCCTCCAGCAGGGGCGCCCGCTCCGCCTCCGCCGGGCGTGCCTTCGCCCGAACCCGTGATGCGGGACAGCCCGTTGTAGCCAAAGGTCAGCTCGAGGAAGCTGTTGGTTTGCGAACCCGCCATGTAAGGCCGTGCCGATGCCGGGGTCAGCTGGAAGAGGGCGACATAACTGCCGGCTACTACTGCGATTCCGGCCAGCGCGCCGAGCAGGTGCAGCAGCCTCCGCCGCAACGGGGTCGGGGCGGCCCAGAGGTACGCGAGTCCCAGGCCTGGAACAATCAGGAAACCCTGCAGCATCTTGCTCAGGAACGCGAGGCCCACTACAGCGCCGGCAGCGGCGAGCCACTTCCAGCCCGCCCGTTCGATGGCGCGGGTAGTGAAGTACGCCGCCAGGACCAGGCAGAGAGTCAGCATGGCGTCGGGATTGTTGAAGCGGAACATGAGCGCCGCCACCGGGGTCAGTGCCAATGCCCCACCGGCAAACAAGCCAGCGCCTGGTCCGGAAACCCGCTTGACCGTCAAGTAAAGGAATCCAACGGCGGCCACGCCCATCAGCGCCTCGGGAACCAGCATGCTCAGGGGAGAGAAGCCGAAGATCCGGCCCGCCAAAGCAGGGATCCACAAGGAGGCCGGAGGCTTGTCCACGGTGATGGCGTTGCCGGCGTCGAGCGAACCGAACAGAAGCGCCGTCCAGTCCTTGGTGCCGGCTTGAATGGCCGCTGCGTAGAAGGAGTTTCCGTAACCGGTGGCCGCGAGGTTCCAGAGATACAGGAACGCGGTGGCTACGAGGAGCCCGGCGGCGGACGGCCGCACCCAGCGGGGCTGCCGGCCAAAGGCGTATCGGGTCCAGCGGGGCGTGGCGTCCGGGGTTGATGGGCCTGCCGAGTGGCGCGGTGCGTCGGCAATCCCGACGGCGGGGCCGGCGTCAGCATTTCCGGCGGCGAGTCCTGTGCTTGCGGGAGTGATCGTGGAGGTCATGATGCTGCCGTTTCTGTGCGCGTTTTGGCTTGTGTCCTGGGTTCAGCCGACGGCGCCGCAGGCTGCCGGAAGACCCAAAGGCGGAACAACAGGAAGCGGACTGCCGTGGCGGCGAGGTTCGCTGCGACCACGGTGAGAAGCTCGCCCCAGCGGTCCGGCGTCGTCGTACTATGCACCAAGGCGAGTGCCCCGGAGGTGAGTGCGAGGCCGATCCCGAAGACGATCAACCCCTCGAAGTGGTGCCGAACGGGATTGCCGCCCTGGATGCCGAAGGTGAAGCGACGGTTGGCGCCGGTGTTGGCGATGGCCGTGACGAGCAGCGCCAGGAAGTTCGCCAGCTGCGGGTCCATGAAGCCGCGGCAGAACAGGAAGATGAGCACATAGGCGAGGGTGGACGCAGCGCCGATCGCGGCGAACCGGACCAATTGCCCGAATAGGCTGCTGCGCGGGCTTTGCTCGGCGATGCGGGACGACGCCGGGAGCGGCCCGCGTGCAAGTGCCGCCCGCAGTTCCGGAATGGGGATGCGGCCCGAGACGAGATCCCGGGTGAGCCGGACCATGCCGCGGATGTCGGCCAGGGCGGTCCGCACCACGTCGACGCTGGAATTGGGATCGTCGATCCAGTCGACGGGAACTTCGTGGACCCGGAGCCCGCAGCGTTCGGCGAGGACCAGGAGTTCGGTGTCGAAGAACCACGAATTATCCATGGTGTGCGGGAGGATCTGCTGGGCGACGTCTGCCCGGATCGCTTTGAAGCCGCACTGGGCATCGCTGAAGCGGGCACCCATGAACGAGTGCAGCATCAGGTTGTATCCGCGCGAAATGAACTCGCGTTTGGGGCCGCGGACGACCCGCGAGTTACGGGTCAGTCGGGTGCCGATGGCGAGGTCCGAATGGCCGGAGATCAGCGGCGCCAAAAGGGGCGCCAGTGCGGCGAGGTCAGTGGAAAGGTCAACGTCCATGTAAGCCAGAACGGGCGACGGCGATGCAAGCCACACCTTGCGAAGGGCGTTGCCGCGTCCCTTCTCGTCAAGGTGGACAACCGCGAGCTCAGGCAGTTCCCGGGCTACGCGCTCCGCGATTTTCAACGTGCCGTCCGTGCTCGCGTTGTCCGCCACGGTGATGCGGAAGCCATGCGGGAAGGATTCGCGCAAGTGGCCGTGAAGCCTGCGCAGGCACTCTTCGAGATCGCGTTCCTCGTTGAAGACGGGGATGGTGACGTCGAGGACGGGGATGGCGGTGTGGGTGTCCACGGGGGCGCGCAGCCCCGTGCTGCGCTGGATGGGAGTGCTGGGTTGGACGGGAAGGCCCGGCGGCACCACCGCGGGGTCCTTCAGGGTTCCGGAGGTGGATTCGATGAGCGTCATGTATCCAGAGTGCCGTTGCCGAATATGAAGGCTTTAGGCGGAACCTGTGACGTGGCTGTGGATGTGTGACCAGCGTGGCGCATCACTTGCCTGGCCAAGAAACGGAGAGGCCCGTCCCGGAAGGGACGGACCTCGACGTACTTTGTGGTTGGCTCTTGGCTTAGTACCAGTTGTGGGCCAAGTGGAAGGACCATGCCGCGGACGGCGATCCGTAGCGTTCCTTGATGTAGTTCAGGCCCCAGCGGATTTGCGTCTGGTAGTTGGTCTGCCAGTCGGCGCCTTCGGACGCCATCTTTTCGGCCGGCAGCGACTGCCCAATGCCGTAAGCGCCACTGGAGGCGTTGGTGGCAGTGGTGCGCCAATCCGATTCCTTGTTCCACAAGGTGATCAGGGCCGACATTTCGCCCTGGCCCCAACCGTAGGAGGGAAGGATGCTTGCGGCGTAGGCCTGGGCGCCGGAGGGATCATCGACGGCGACGGGTGCAACCGGTGCCGCTGGAGCAGGGGGTGCAGCGGGTGCGGCCGGTGCGGCAGCCTGGGGCGCGACGGCGGCTGGAGCGGGCGCGGCCGCCTGGCTTGGCGTCGACGCAGTGCTCGGCTTGGGGCTCGCGCTTGCGCTCGCCGACGGCGTGGCGGTGGCCGAAGGCGTGGCTGAGTGATCCACCGTGCGGGATTCGGACGTGCGGCTCATGTCCTGGGCGTTGATGGCTTGTCCGGCGGCCTGGGTGGCAGCGCCTGCGCCGAGGAACACGGCAACGACGCCGGCAACAACTGCCATGCGCTGGCCGGTGCCGAGGTTCGAGGCGGCTCGCCTCAGCGTGGAACGTGACTTGTTTCTCCGGGCAGGTTCGCCGCGGTGGCGCGCAACAGGGCGCGACTGATCCTTGGAATCAGACATGGTGATTGCCTCTCGACGCCTGCGGAGTTAGCTGTCGGATTCGGATGAGGTCATCCGGCCGTGGCCACAGCGGAACGTGGCGGCACGGCTTCACCCCTAGGGCTGGCTCAACATGAGCGCTTGCCCGGAGACCTGGGTCCCCCGTCTCTGCCTGGACTGTTGGGCACCGGGGAGTGGCAGAGCTCGGCGCCTACCCGGCGGTGGCCGGAATGATCCAGCGCACCTATTCGACGGTACAGGAGGATCCAGCTTAAGTCACATTTAGGTAACGGAGATCACGACGCCGGTGCGTCGACTTGCGCGCGCCGCGCACCGGCGTCGTACTCTTCTGGTTCGCCCGTCAGGCCGGGGCAGTCCTGAGCGCCGGGAGCCGCACCGCGAACTCCGTCCGGCCAGGCCGCGACGCCACTTCGACCGTGCCGCCGTGCGCCTGAACGATGGATTCCACAATGGACAAGCCGAGGCCGGAGGTGCCCTCGGAGCCGGACCGGGCGGCGTCGGCACGGGCAAAGCGGGAGAAGATCCTGCCCTGGAATTCAGGCGGGATGCCCGGGCCGTTGTCGGTCACGGTCACCACGGCGCTGCCATCGGCGGAGCGCATCACGCCCGTGACCACGGTGGTTCCCGCCTCGGTGTGCTTGCGGGCGTTGGAGAGCAGATTCGCCAAAACCTGGTGGAGTTGGGTGGTGTCGCCGCGGACCGTGAGGGGCTCATCCGGGAGCTTGAGCTGCCAGATGTGCTCGGGGGCCATGACTTTCTCGTCGCTGACGGTCTCGATCACCAACTGCGTGAGGTCCACATCGGTGAATTCCGGGGCCTTCCCTTCGTCCAACCGGGCCAAGAGAAGGAGGTCCTCCACGAGGGTGGTCATGCGTTCGGACTGGCTCTGCACCCGGCCCAGCGACTTGCGCCCGTCTTCGGTGAACGTCTCGGTCATGCGCAAGAGTTCGGTGTAGCCGCGGATGGCGGTCAGCGGAGTGCGTAGTTCGTGCGACGCATCCGCGACGAACTGGCGCACCTTGGTTTCGCTTTGCTGGCGGGCCTCGAGGGCGCTCGAGACGTTGTCCAGCATCAGGTTCAAAGCATGGCCGACGCTTCCCACTTCGGTGCTCGGATGGGCCGCCGACGCCGGAACACGCACCGCGAGGGCCACTTCACCGGCGTCAAGCGGAAGTTTCGACACCTTGGTGGCGACGTCGGAGAGTTGCTCCAAAGGCCGCATGGTACGGCGGATCAGCACGGTTCCGGCCAGCCCGATCAGGACCAGTCCGCCCAAGGAGACCAGCACCATGGTCCAGACGAGGGAGGCCTCGGTGTCCTCTTTCGAGGCGAGAGGGAGACCTGTGATGACAACATCGCCGTATGGAGTTTCGGTGGCCACCAGCCGGTAGCCGCCAGTGGACAGCGTGCGATCAACCGGGCGGCCATCGGACGGGAGCGCCGACAGGATTCGGGCGTCGCTGGGCGACAACGGCGCACGTGTGGCATCGGAGGACAAGAAGCCGGCATCGCTGCTCACCTGGCCTGCAAGGATGCGTGCATTGAGCGTGCCGATGCTCTGGCCGCGCGGGTCCAGCGGGTCCGGACGGCCGCCAGGGTTGCCTTGCGGCGGGCGGCCGTGGGAGGCCTGCATCAATTGCTGATCGAGCTGCTTCGTGAGGAACACATCCATGGAGGCATAGCTGACCACCCCGACTGCACCGCAGATGGCCACAAGGAGTGCCATGGAGAGAAGGATCAAGCGCGTGCGCAAGTGCCAGGTTGAAGGATTGAACCAGCTATGGTCGGTCTGGCGGGGGATACCCGAGAGTGCGGACATTCGGCGCCCCGGCTATTCGGCAGGCTTGATGACGTAGCCTGCTCCGCGCACCGTGTGGATCATGGGCGGGTGGTTGGCCTCGATCTTCTTGCGCAGGTATGAGATGTAAAGCTCCACGATGTTGGCTTGGCCGCCGAAATCGTAGTCCCACACGCGGTCCAGGATCTGGGCCTTGCTGACCACGCGCTTGGGGTTCTCCATGAGGTAGCGCAGGAGCTCGAACTGGGTCGCCGTGAGCGGGATGTCCTCGCCGCCGCGGGTAACTTCACGCGTGTCGACGTTCAGGGTCAAGTCGCCCACCACCAGCTCGGCGGTGTCCATCGCGGCCACCCCCGAGCGTTGGACCAGACGGTGCAGGCGCAACAGGACTTCCTCCATGCTGAAGGGCTTGGTGACATAATCGTCGCCGCCGGCGGCCAACCCGACGATGCGGTCCTGTACGTCGTCCTTGGCGGTGAGGAAGAGCGCAGGCACCTCCGGCGCAAAGGCGCGGATCCTGCCGAGCAGCTCGACGCCGTCGAACCCTGGAAGCATCACATCCAGCACCAGGACGTCCGGTCGGAAGTCCTTGGCGAGCTTTACCGCAGCGGGACCGTCGCCCGCCACCGCCACCGACCAGCCCGCCATGCGGAGGCCCATGCTCATGAGCTCGGCGAGGCTGGGTTCGTCGTCAACCACAAGGGCACGGATGGGGGAACCGTCCGGGTGGCTGAGTTGCGGAAGGTTGTTGGTCATGGAGTGCGAGGATGCCATGGGACAACTCTCCAATCTGCCGGTTTGCCAGTGCTTTGCCGTTGCTGTGAGCACCCTGTGAGTCCCAGCCTAGCCACCTGTCCGGAGGTTGTGGCGGTTCTGCAGGTCACAGGGAAGCCTTCAGTTCGACACAGCCAACGCACAGCAAAGCGGCTGACGCTGTTTGGGACAAGAACAATCACGACCAAACAGTCTCGATTTCGATGGAGAACACCATGGATCAGCAAAACAACCCCTCCGTACCTGGTTCCGAGCCGGAGAACGGACACCCGCAGCCGGTGATCCGCCCCCTTGATGATTTTGCGCAGGCTGGTGCCGGGCAGCCGGCCGCCGGGTGGGGTGCTCCGCAGCCGCCGGCGAACCAGCAGCCGGCCGCCGGGTGGGGTCCTCGGCAGCCGCCGGCGAACCAGCAGCCGGCCGCTGGGTGGGGTGCTCCGCAGGCGCCGGCGAACCAGCAGCCGGCCGCCGGGTGGGGTGCTCCGCAGCAATACAACGCCGGACAGCCCCGACCTTCCTTTTTCAAGAATTGGAGCCTGAAGAAGGGGCTCATTGTTGGCGGCGTCGCGGTGGTGGTCGCTGCTGCGGCAGGAGCCGGTGCATATGCCGCCGGCAACGGGACCGCGGCCGCGGATACCACCAACGCGCAGGGACCTGGGGCCGGGCAGAACGGCCAGGGCGGATTCGGTGGCCCGGGCGGCACGAACGCAGGCCCTGGCGGGCTCGGCGTCGGCATGGGCGGCCTGAACGCCGCGGTCCACTCGGAATACGTGGTCCTCCAGAACGGCAGCTATGTCACCATGGCGGGTCAGTTGGGTACGGTCACCGACATCTCAGCGAGTTCCATGACCGTCAAGAGCGAGGACGGGTTCACGAAAACCTATGCGCTGGGAACGGACGTCGTGGTAGCTGAAGGCCTGCGGCAACGTGGAAGCGGAAGCGGCGGCACCACCCTGACCCTCGCCGATGTGAAATCCGGATCCAGCGTGAGGGTCACTGCGCTCAAGGAATCGGACAAGTACACGGCCCAGTCCATCCAGATCGTTACTGCCACCACATCAAGTACCCAAGGAACCGGCACCACCAACTAGTCCCCACCGCCACCCTCGCCTCGCAAGTCCCCACCGGGTCCCGGCCTTCGCAAGCTCAGGCAGGGACCCTCGCCGGCGTGGCCCCACGGCCAGGGAACCCTAGCGGCGTGGGCCCACGGAGCTGATGTCGTTACGGGCCTTCAAAACGACATCCAGTGCGAGCGCGGCGTGAGGCTAGGGCCATTGCGGGGGTCCTAGCAGACGATTTGCCAAAGAATTTTCACGAGATGCCGATCCAGGATTGGACAAGGGTTGTTTCATATCTCGAGATTCAAAGGCAAGCGCGTGACGTGGCTTGAGATTCAGAAAACGGCAAATCCATCAAATTTTATTCGAATATTGCGCCAAGAATAGCCAGTGTGACGAACGAGAATGGGTCACATTTGGACATGTGTGAATTGTGATGTGCGGCACAATAGTCCGATTCGTCTCAAAATGTGGACGGTCCGGCCCTTTGTTACTTGCAAGTTCCCTTTGTTACGTTGCACACTTCAAATGTGAACAAGAACTCAACAGCATCTGCAGCCGCAGCGATCGAGCCCAGCGCACCCGCTGGTACTTCGATGAGCTGTTGTCGAATGCATGCCTAACTTAAGACCCCAACAAGTTTCAGGCATTCGCCCCCTGCCCAGCGTCGGGCGCCCCTCCCCATCTCATTGCGGGGACCAGACCAGCATTCGAAGCCGCGATGACGGCTATTCACTTTGAGGTAAGCACTCCATGTCAGTTGCATCCGGATACGTCCACATCTCCGTCCGTAACGCCAATAAGGCCGCGTCGAACGCCGGCCTGCGTCCCGGCTTCGGCAACCGCCCGGCCTACGCCCAGCCCGCACCGCAGGGTGGCAGCCAGGCACCCGGCTACGTCCCCCAGGGCTATAACCCCAACTCCTACGGCCAGCTCCGCGCTGTTCCCGCCAACGAGGCCTCGCCGATGACTGCGCCCACGCCGGTCTTGGCTCCAGCGGACCGCTCTATCCGTCCCGTTGCTAATGACAATGTGGCCCGCGGTTTCGTGCTCTACATGGGCATTGACGAGGACACGGCCGCGGCCGCCGGAACGTCCATTGCCAAGTTGGCCCAGGAAATCCGGGCCTACGCGCAGTCCCTCGTTTCCGGCGCCGAGAGCTATGCCGCCGTCGCAGTAGCCCCGGCCAGCGCGCCCGGTTCCGCGCTCGACGTCGTCCGTTCGACTTTCGGTGACCCCACCGTTGGCAACCGCCAGCGCTCCGAGGCGCTCCGCCCGCAGCCTGCACAGGAAGCCCGCCCGTCCGGCGTCTTGATCGACCTCGCACGTCGTGAGGTGCACCTCGACGGCGAATCCCTGAACCTCACGTTCAAGGAATTCGAGCTCCTCAACTACCTCGTCGAGAACGGCACCCGCACCGTGGGCCGCGACGAACTCCTCGAGGGCCTGTGGCGCAACGCCGAAGAGGTCCCCAACGAGCGCACCATCGACGTCCACATCCGGCGCCTACGCTCCAAGCTCGGCCGCCTGGCAAACACGGTCCGCACCGTGCGCGGCCAGGGCTACCGTTTCTACGAGCACCCCGAGGTTATCGTCTGGGCCGCTCCGGAATACTCGATCTAGTCCCCACCCGTCCAAGGCGCCCGCCCCCTGTCTAGGGGGCGGGCGCTTTCGCTTCCGCGGGACGATCCCTCGGCGCCTGCGCTCGTCCCTCACGCAACAACGGCGCTTTCGGGATGTCCCGCTCACGCGACAGCGCCCGCGCGAACCAGGCGGCCGCATTCCTGCGCTCAGGACCAGTGAGCATGTGCCTCCGCGGCGATAGGGTGGGGGGATGAGCGAGCATCACATCAAGCGGCTGGTGATCATGCGGCATGCGAAGTCGGACTGGCCCCTCGGTGTGCCGGACCATGAGCGACCCCTTGCCGAACGCGGCCACAAGGAAGCCCCCCTTGCCGGGAAATGGCTCCTTAAGCACCACGTGATTCCGGACTTCATCCTGTGTTCGTCCGCGCTCCGGACCCGGCAGACCTGCACGTGGGTGTGCAGCGAGCTGGGGGAGAAGGCCCCGACGCCGAAACTCGAGGACGGCCTGTACGCCGCCTCCGCGCAACGCATGTTGACCGTCATCAACCATGTGCCGGAAACCGTCACCACTCTCATGATCTTTTCGCACATGCCCGGCGTGCAGGACCTCGCGATGCACTTGGCTTCCCGCGACTCGGACCATGACGCCTACATGGACGCCGCAACGCGTTACCCCACGAGCGCCATGACAGTCATGGAACTTGAAAAGCCGTGGGCTGAACTCGATGGGCAGGATGCCCGGCTGACCCACTTCGCAGTTCCTCGCCCAAAGAAGTAGCTCCCTCGCGCGAACTGGCAGCTAATACCCTTTTTTGCGCGGCCAGAGGGCATCTGCCGCCAGCTCGCGCGGATGGTCCCAGCTAGCCCACCTCGAGGCCGGCCGCCACATCCTGCAGCAAGCGGACCACGTGGCGGATGCTGGGGCTTGCCATCATGGTCTTCCGGTACACGATTCCCACTTGGCGTTGCTGCATCGGATTGACCACGGGCACCGCCACCACTCCAGCGGGGAGCTCGGGCCTACCGAGCCGTGGCACGAGCGCCACCGCCACGCCCTGCTGGACCATAGCGATATGGGTGGAAAAGTCGGGGTCGTAGATGCGGATGTCCGGCACGCGCCCCAGGCCTGCCAGGATCGCCAGCAACGCCTCATTGCAGATGGCCCCAGCTGGCGTGCTGATCCAGCTTTCGTCCACCAGGTCGGAAGGCTCGACGGCGGTCCGGCCAGCCAGCGGGTGGGCTGAGTTCAGCAGGACGTCGGCGGTGTCCAGGCAGAGGTCCTCGTGGACCATGTTCTCCGGAATGACCAAGGGTACGGAGTGCCAATTGTGGACGACGCCGAGATCGGCTTCGCCGGTGGCGACCCTCTGGACGGCCTCGCGCGGGTCTTCGGCCACCACACGGACCTCAAGCCCGGATGCGCCAAGCCCGGAGCCCGCCGCGGCCGAAGATCCGGCGGCAACGGCTTGGGCCGTGCCGAGTTTCGCCAGCATCGGCCCCACAAGACCCCGGCAAGCGGTGGAGAATGCCACGAGCCGCAGCACGCCGCTCGGCTTCGTTGGGTCGGCGAGCAGCGTGGCCTGCAGCTCCTCCAACTCGCCCAGGATCCGGCGTCCGTACTCCGCCAACGCCATGCCGCGGTCGGTCAGCAGTACGCCGCGGCCGTGGCGTTCGAGGACCGTCACTCCACTTTGCTTCTCGAGCTTCTTGATCTGCTGGGAAACCGCCGAGGGGCTGAAGCCCATAGCCTCCGAGGCAGCCACCACCGAGCCTTGCTGTTCCACTGCTACGAGGGCCCGTAGCGCCGCAATCTCAATCATGAAGCAAACGTACATGATCCGATGCAGAATTCAACGCTGGTGCTTCATTGGCTGGGCTGTCAGAGTTGAATCGTGAATATCCGCCACTCAGCACTCGCCGTCCTTGTCGCCGTCCTTTGGGGCCTGAATTTCGTCGCGATCGACTTTGGATTGCACCCCGGTAACGGGAGCGGTGGCGCGGCCGACGTGCCGCCTCTACTGTTCGTGGCCATCCGCTTTGTGCTGGTGGTGTTCCCCTGCATCTTCTTCGTCCGCAAACCGGACGTCAGCTGGAAGGCGATCATCGGCGTCGGGCTCTTCATGAGCGCCGGGCAGTTTGGCCTCCTCTACCTGGGCATGGCGCTCGGCATGCCTGCAGGACTTGCCTCGCTGGTCCTGCAGGCTCAAGTGCTCCTGACGGTGCTGTTGGCGGCCCGCTTCCTGGGGGAGCGGCCGAGCAAGCGGCAACTGACAGGGGTTGTGCTGGGTGTCGCCGGGCTAGCGCTGGTGGCGGTGGGTCGAAGCTTGGTGGCCCCCGTGGTGCCGCTCATGATCGTGCTCGCCGCCGCCTTGTCCTGGGCCGCGGGCAACATCATCGCCCGCAAAGCCAAGGCGGCCTCGGGACTGGGGCTGGTGGTCTGGTCCGGGGCCGTGGTCCCCTTGCCCCTCGCGGCCCTGTCGCTCATCGTCGACGGCCCGGCAGCCGTCGTCGGGACCCTCACCAACCTTCAGCCGGCCACCATCCTGAGCGCCTTGTATACCGCCATTTTCGCGTCGCTGGTGGGCTACGGCATCTGGAACCGGCTGCTCAGCCTGTACCCGAGCTCGGCCGTGGTGCCTTTCACGTTGTTGGTCCCGGTGGTGGGAATGACCGCCGCGTGGCTGCTCATCTCAGAGGTCCCGACGACGGCGGAACTGGCCGGCGGGCTCCTCCTGCTGGGCGGCGTCGCGACTGCCGTGCTGCAACGGCGCGAGAAGCCTGGGGACCTGGCGGCGGCCGAAGTACGTCAGCGCTTGGGGGCCGGCTTGCGCTGAGGGGCGGATCCCGACGTCGGGCGCTTGGCGGGGGTGCGTGGTGCAGGGCGCTTCACAGTTCCCGACGCCGGACGGGCCGCCGGTCGCTGGGCGGTCCTGCCGGGTGCCGGGGAAGGCCGCGAAGCAGGCCGGGGCGCGGGCCGCCGGGCAGCCGGACGGGCCACTGCCTTCGCACGGCGCGATGGCCATACCGCCCCCACGAACAAGATCAGCAGGGAGCTGCAGCCGGCAAGCGCGGCGAGGTAGAAATAGATGTCCGAGTCCTTGGTGCTCACCGCGCTGCCCAGGGCGTTCTCGTCCTGGTTGAAGGCGAGGCCCCACATGCGCAGGAACGCGATTCCGAACGCGATGAACAGGATCGTCGAGATGGCCCCGAGAACCAGCATGAAGTACCTGCGACGGGTGAAAACCTCGGCGACGCACGCCAGGTAGCCGATCGCCAGGGCCCCCAGGAAGATGTACATCACGGTTTCGTCAAGGGTGATGGCCAGGAGCACCAGCAAACCAGCAGACACCACAGCAGAGATAATCGCAAGCTTTCCGCTGTTCCCCATGTGACGCATGGGATTAATCATCCCTGACCCGCGGCAGCGCCGCGCCCCAAGACGCGGCAGTTGCCATACCGTTACCGCAGTACGTAGCCCCGCATGATGGTCATGAGGGCCGCTATGCTCTGCTCGCGGGTGCGCTCGGGGTTGTACGTCTGCCGGTCAAGGCCCACCACGAAGATCGCTCCGAACATCGCCGCCTCGAGGCTACCCCGGGCAATCCCCGTATCCACCGTGTACGTGGTGGCGACCTTTTCGATCGCCGCGCCGATCACGGCCAACAGCTCGCTGCGGAGCTCGACGAAGAGCTTGCCCCATTCGCTGGGCGTCCGCCAGTTCTCGCTGATCCAGAGCCGAGCGAAGGACGGGTAGTCGTCCATGAAGTCCATGGCTTGCCCGAGCATGGCCTCCATCGCCTCGAGCGGATCGGCGTGCAGGCCTTCAATCGTCTGGAGCCGGCCGAGCATGATGTCGACGCCGTGGCGCAGCAACTGGGCGATCAGATCGGACTTGCTGCCGAAATTGTAATAGACCGTTCCCTTGGACACCCCGGCTGCGGCCGCGATCTCGTCCACCGTCACGCCCGCTGCGCCACGCTCGCCGATCAGCTCCATCGAAGCGTCGAAAAGGCGCTGCTTGGTCGCGTTGGTGCGGGCCGGGCGGAGCTTCTTCTCCGGGAGCCCCGAGACATCCGGCTCTTGCATGCTCATACCGCGATCTCCGGCTTCAGGGTCTTGAGGGTCCAGAACTTGTGCTTACGGACGGCCAGCGTGGATAGCGCGGCCCCCAGCACAGTGTAGCCAAGCAGTCCCAGGACAATCGGCCAGATCATGGACAAGTCGCCGCCGTAGATCAGGTGCCGCATGCCGGTCACTACGTAGCCCATTGGCATGATCTCGTGCACCACGTGCAGAGGCATGGGGGTGGTTTGCCAAGGGAACGTTCCGCCGGAAGACACCAGCTGCAGGACCAGCAGGATCAGCACCACGAACTTTCCAGGAGTCCCGAGCAAAGCCACGATGCCCTGGATGAGGGCCGTGAACGCCATGACCGCTGCCAGCATGAACAACCACATCGCCACCGGGTGAGCCGCGTTGAGTCCCAGCCCCAGGTTCACCACGAGGGTGAGGATACTGGCCTGCAGCACGGACACCACGAAGAACGGGAGCCAGCCGCCGACGGCGATTTTCCATGACGGCGCGTTCGACGCCAAGGCCCGCTGGGTGATGGGACGCATAGCCTGGACCAGCATGAACACGCCGATCCAGAGGGACAGTGTCAGGAAGAACGGGGCCAGGCCCGCGCCGTAGGACCCTGCCTTGGCCTGCGATACGTTGTTGACGGCCACAGGATCCGCGATCACTTTGGACACCTCGCTCTTTTGGGCGTCGTTCGGGTTCGGGACCTTGCCTGCGCCCTTCGCCAACTCGCTCGCCAAGGTGCGGGATCCGTCAGCGGCGCTTGCAGCACCAGTGGCAAGCTGCGCCGCGCCGTCGTCGAGCTTTGCGGCGCCGTCCGCGAGGGCCGCCGTGCCGTTGACGGCGGACTGTTCGCCAGCGGCGAGCGTGGAGGCTCCAGAACTGAGCTGGTCCGCGCCTGCCGAGGCCTGGCCGATGGCGCCCGTCAGCGCCGGGGTAGCGCCCGCAAGCTTGGCGGCGCCGGCACTGACCGCGGCCGATCCGTTGGAAAGCTGCTGGATCTGCGCGGCATCCGCCGAGATCTTGGCTTTGGCGTCGGTGACCGGAGCGGACGCGGCGGCCGTGTCGAAGTCGGCCAGGATCTTGTTCGCCTGGTCCTGGGTGATGACCCCTGCGGACACGAGCCTCGCGTTGGAGGCCACCACGCGGTCCCGCGCCCCGGCGTCGAACGCCGAAAGCTGCCCGACGACGTCCTGGACTTTCGCGTTCAGCTGTGCGTTTCCGGCGGCTACTTGGGCGGCGCCGTCGGCAAGCTTCTGGGAGTCTGCCGGGAGGGACGCGGTCTTGTTCTTCAGCTCCGTGAGGCCCGCGCTGAGCTGCCCGGCACCGCCGTTCAGTTGATTGGCGCCGTCGCGCAGCTTGTTTTGGCCCGCCAGGAGCTCGGACGCACCGCTGCTGAGCTTGCTGGTGCCGTCGTGAAGGGCGGCCGCGCCGTCGCTGAGCTTCCCGACGCCGTCGGCAAGTTGGGAGGCGCCGTCGGACGCCTTGACGATCGAAGCGTGGATCGTGCCGAAGCCTGTGAGGAGTTGGTTGGCGGTTTCCTCGCCTACTTCCTTGGCCACAGTGGAGTGCACCGCGGTGGTGAGTTTGTCCACGATGGTGCTGAGGAGGTAGTTGTTCGCGTCATTGGTGGTGACGTTGAGCATCGCCTGGTTGGCCGCATTGAAACTGCCCGGTGAGACCAGGTTGGCCGAGAAGTCCTTCGGGATCTTCAGGGCGAAGGCGTACTTGCCGGATTCAACGCCGGCATCGGCTTCGGCCGTGGTGGTCACCCGCTGCCAGTTGAACACGTGGCTCTCCACGAGGCTGTCGGCAACCTTCTGGCCAGCCTGCAGCTCCGGGCCGCTTGCCGGCTGGGCTCCCGCGTCCTCGACGACCAAAGCGGCGTCGATCTGGTTGAGGTTGCCGTAAGGATCCCAGTTCGCGTAAAGGTACACGGCCCCGTAGAGGAGGGGCACCATGGTCAGGGCGAGGATGGTCAGCTTGGGCAGGAGCCCGCCGGTCATGCGCTTGAGTTCGGAGCGGGCCAGCCGCAGAACAGTCACTTTGCGGTCCTTTGCAGGGTTTCGGGTACTTCTTCGGGATCTTCTTGCGCGGCTTCCGCGGGTTCGGCGGGTGCCGTGTGCGTGACCGAGTTGCCGATCACGGCGGCCGGGCCGTCCCAGCCGTCCGGAAGGGCAGAGACGACGGCGACGACGGCGAGCGGCCGCCCGGCGTCGTACGCCAATTGCTCAAGCCGGGGGAGCCAGTCCGCAGTGTTGGCGCTGTGCCGGTCCGGGGAATCGAGCACCAAGAGGTCGAGGGCAGGGTCCGCGAGGGCCAGGGCGGTCAGCAGTTCAAGGCGGCGGTCCGCAGGGAGTTGCTCGATCCACAGCCCGGCGATGTCTTCGAAGCGGTTGATCTTGAGCCACGGCTTGCTGAGGAGCGCGCCGCGGTAACGGCGGGGGATGAGGGAGAGGTCTTCGGTGACGAGGTCGCGGACGCTCAGATGCTGCTCCGGCTCGTTGACACCCGGAGCGTCAATCAGGGCGCTCGCAGCCCGGAGCTTCTTGGTTTTCGCCGAGTTGTCCCAGCTCAGGAGGCCTTTGCTGGTCTTCATCCGGCCGCTCAGAGCAAGTGCCAAGGCCGTGCGCTGGTCCTGACCGTCGCCGCTGACAAGGAGGAGCTCGCCGCGCCTGGCTTCGAGGGAAGTGGGAGGCAGGAGATCGTCCCGGCGGCCGTCGATCTGGAGTTGCTGTGCAGACAGCACAATTGGACCTTTCGCAGAACTTGTTATCTGCTCCAATCGTAACTGAACTGACCAGTCAGTTCAAATAGATCCCTTCGCCTCCTGGGAACCTAGCTGTCTGTTTGCCTTGCACGGCGAATTGGCATGAACGTGCGCGGCGGCTCCGCCGCGGCCAGAAAGTTGCTTATTAGGCCGGCGACTGTTTCAGGCTGTTCCAGTGGAAGCCCATGCGATGCGCCCGGAACGACCGCAAGTTGGCCTTCGGGCAAGGCTTCGTAGAGCGAGAGAGTGTGGGGCAAGGTGACCACGTCGTCGTCGCCGACGATGACGAGCACCGGCTGGTTAATTTGCGCGATGTCGGTGGTGGTGAGTGTCGGCTCCGTGGTGAACATCGCGACACTCTTGCCAAAGACGACATCCAAGTGTTCGGGCCCATCCGGAGACCGCTCGATGTAGGCCCTGCCCAGTTCCTGCGCCATGGGCGATTGGGGGTCCAAGTCGAAGAGCACCGTGCCGTTGTAGTGGTAATTGGTACCAATGACTACAAGCTTTTGCACCAGTTCGGGTCGCCGGAGAGCGACGAGGAGGGCAACGATCCCGCCGTCACTCCACCCCACCAGATGGGCAGGGCGGTTCGCCGGGACCGCCCAGGTCTTCCACCCAGGTTGGGTGTCCGTCAATGTCGAGGTGCTTGGCCATGCGGCCATTCTCCTCCCGCGTTCCCGACGCCACAACGGTTCGTCGACCGGCGGCGGCCAGGGGGTCAGAGTCCGTACTTCTCCAACAGGCGCAGCCACACCTCGCTGATGGTGGGGAACGACGGCACGGCATGCCACAGCCGGTCCAACGGCACTTCGCCCACAATCGCGATGGTGGCGCCGTGCAAAAGCTCGGCCACTCCGGGCCCGGCAAACGTCGCGCCCAGCACCACCTTCCGGTCCTCGTCCACCACCAGTTGTGCCCAGCCTTGGTAATTTTCCGAATGCAGCTGGGAGCCGGACACATTGATGGGGAGCTCAACCGAGCTTGCGTTAATGCCCTTTTGCAGCGCCTGCTTGAGGCTCGGTCCCACGGATGCCACTTCCGGATCCGTGAAGACCACGCTGGGGATCGCATATTCGTCGGCCGTCTTCGCGAGGGCGCTCCATGCCTTCGGGGTGCCGTGGAGGGTTCCTTTGGCACGGGCCACGATGGCGTCGCCGGTTGCCCTGGCCTCGTACTTGCCCTGATGGGTGAGGAATACCGATCCTGCGGCATCGCCGGCCGCGTAAAGCCATAGCCCGCTCGTGCCGTCGCTGGCGGCGCCCTCAACCAAGCCGCTCGAGTCCGTGGTGAGGCGCAATGGCTTGCCTTCTTCGGCGTCGAGCCCTACGTTTTCGAGTCCCAAATTATCAAGGGAAGGCCGACGACCTGTGGCCACCAGCAACTGGTCAGAGTTCAAGACCGTCCCGTCGCCGAGAGTGACGCTGAAGGCATGGTCCGGCTCGTGTTCGACCCGCGTGGTGTCGGTCCCGAGGTGCAGATCGACGCCGTCGGCCCGCAGTCCCGCAGCGACCAAATCGGCGGCTTCCTCGGGGAACGCGCTCAAGAGTCGGCCTCGGGCAACGATCGAAACCGACGAGCCTAGGCGGGCGAAAGCCTGGGCAAGTTCGACGCTGGCGACCCCTCCGCCCAGCACGATGAACCGTTTAGGGATTTGCCGCACGGAGGTGGCCCCGCGGGTTGTCCAGTAGGGGACGTTGCGCAAGCCGTCGATTTTCGGGATGAGCGGTGTGGATCCGGAGGCCACCACCACGGCGTGATGGGCTTTGAGCGAGTAGCTGGTGCCGTCCTTGCCATCCACTTGGACTTCACGCGGGCCGGTGATGCGTGCCCGGCCCCGGATGAGTTCGATGCCGGTGTCCACGAGCCACTGGACCGCGCCGTCGTCCTGCCATTTGTTGGTGAAGTAGTCACGGTATTTCAGGACCGGTGCGGGATCCAGGACCTTCGTGACGGCGTCCGACGCTCCGGGCACTGATTGTGCCGTGTGCAGGGCGGTTCCCGGCCGAAGGAGCGCTTTGGACGGTATGCAGGCCCAGTAGGAGCACTCCCCGCCGACGAGCTCAGCCTCCACAATTGCGCAGGTGAGGCCGCCCCGGACCACCCGGTCTGCAACGTTTTCCCCCACAGTCCCGGCGCCGATCACGATGACATCGAATTCCCGGATATTCTCCTCAGCCATGGGAGAAGCCTACGCCCGGACACAGGCCGGGATGAGGGATCCGGCGACGGATTCTGCCGGGTCAGGTGTCCATCGCGCCTTTGAACCAGCCGGTGATGCTCGCCGGATGCGTGATGGCAGTGCCGACGACGACGGCGAACGCCCCGGCGTCGAGGGCCTGGCGGGCCTGTGCCGGGGTATGGATGCGGCCCTCGGCGATGAGCGGCTTGCCCAGCCCAGCGCCGGCGATCTCCGCGAGAAGCTCAAGATCGGGGCCGTCAGTCTTGGGACGGTCCCCGCTGTACCCGGCCAAGGTGGTGCCGATCAGGTCAGCACCGGCGTCGACGGCGGCCGCCGCATCGGCGTAGGAACCGCAGTCAGCCATGACCAAGGCGTGCGATTCGGCGTGGATTCCGTCAATGGTTCGCTTGAGAGACAAGCCATCGGGACGCGCGCGTCGCGTTCCGTCGATGGCCACGACGTGGGCGCCGGCATTCGCGACGGCGAGGGCGTGCCGGAGCGTCGGGGTGATGAAAACGCCGTCGTGCCCGTCCTTCCAGAGCCCGATCACCGGGACCTCCACAGCTGCGCGGGTGAATTGGACGTCCGCAAGGCCCTGTACGCGGACTGCGGCGGCTCCACCGATAACGGCCGACGCCGCCACCTGGCCGGTGGTCCGGGGATCGCGCATGGGTTCGGCCGGGTAGGCCTGGCAGGACACGATCAACTGCGAGCGGAGGGCTTCGAGGCCATCGGGGGTCAGGATCATGGGGTTCTCCTTGCGAGGGGTTCGGGTGTTCGGGTGTCAGTTCAGGACGAGTTTGGCCGCGCCCACAATGGCCGCGGTATTGCCTAGCGCCGCGCGAAGCACGGGAATGTCGGCAAGCGGGGCCATGAGCTCCTTGCGCAGGGCGCGTTCCATGGGTTTCCACCAGAAATCTCCCGCATCCGCCAAACCCCCGGAAACCACCACCGTCTCCGGGTCGAGGATGTTGACGAGCCCGCCGATCGCCTGCCCCGCAGCACCCGCGCCCGCCCCGATGGCTTTGATGGCGGCAGTACCGTCGGCCGAATCGGCACGATCGCCGTCGTGCACCAAGGCAAACACCGCACGAGTGTCCGGGACCTCGGGGGAGCCGCCGAAACGGACGAAGGATTCGTGGATGGCCGGGCCGGAAGCGATCGCCTCGACGTGGCCCGAGCCGCCGCACACACACGGGAGGGCCTTGCCCTCGTGATAGGCGTACGGCGACGCAAAATGCCCCACGTGCCCACCCACATAGTGGTGCCCCAAAACAGGAGCGCCGTCCAGCACAAAGCTGCCGCCCACACCCGTACCGAAAGCTACCATGAGCGAACTCGAAGACCCGGCAGCCGCCCCACGCCACGCCTCACCCAGAGCATGCGCATGCACATCGTTGACGGCACTCACCGACCCCCGAGGCAAACCCAGGAGCTGCGCCAACCCCGCCGTCAATCCGGTCCCGGCCCACCCCAGGATCGCATCAGTCGCCGAAACCACCTCGCCATTCACGGCATCGATGACCCCGGCCGAACCCACGCCAACACGCACGACGTCGATTCCCGCACCCGCCGCCCGCCGCATGAGCCGCCCCACGAGCGCCGCAGTTGCCCGCAAAATAGCGTCGCCCCCGTCCCGATTCAGCGTAGGAATCTGCTCCGAAAACAACACCTCCCCATCGGCCCCCAC
>NZ_JBYSXB010000038.1:0-49391 GCF_058781765.1 Arthrobacter sp. FW306-1B-G06A
CCACAGGGAATCTGATACAACCCGTCCTGACATCTCCGGAGGTGTTTGTGAAGGACTAACTCAACTCATATCAGCCCCTCCTTCGTCGGGGCCTGCGGCGCAGGAATTTCCCTCCGGCGCTCCTTCGTCGCTTATTTCCTTGAGGGAATTTCCTACACCTTGCCCAAGGGTAGACAGGGCTCCGTCGGCCGCCGAGCAAGCAAGCTTGCCAGCAACCAAAAAACAACGGGGGAGAGGGGAAGCTGGCCGGTCACCTGATCCGCCCCACCCACCCGACTTCTCGGACAAGAAGGAACACCAACCATGAACGCAACACCCACACTCGAAATGATCGACCCCGCCACGCTGACCGTCGAGGTCAACGTCCGCAAGGACGCCGCCCTGACCGCTGACTTCATCGCCAGTATCAAGGAACACGGTGTGATGGAACCCGTGATCGCCCACCGCAAGGACGACGGCACCGTGCACGTGCTGATGGGACAGCGCCGCACCCGCGCCGCCGTCGAAGCCGGACGGGACAGCATCCCGGTCATGATCATCGAGAGCCCGGAGGAAGCCGAACGCATCGTCACGCAGGTGGTGGAGAACATCCAGCGCACGGAACTGACCGAAGCGGACGAGGCCGACGCCTACCACCAGCTCTCCCTCATCGGCGTGTCCGCCGCCCAGATCGCCAGGAAAACAGGCCGGACCAAGACCACCGTCGAGGGAGCGTTGAAGGTCAAGGCATCCGAAGCCGGAACCGCGGCGCTGGGCAAGGGATGCACCATCGAGGAAGCGTTGATCCTCGCTGAGTTTGAGTCAGATGAGGAAGCAATCGCTGAGTTGGAATCGGTCATCATGGACGAACCCGAGCAGTTTTTCCATGTGGCCCAGCAGTTGCGCGACGAGCGCGAGCGGGCCGCCGCCCTCGCGGCGCTGATCGCGGAATTGGAAGCCCAAGGCAAGACCATTGTGGAGGACGCCGGGAACTACGCCGACGAGGAGAACCTGTACGTCTCGGCGGCAAACCGGGCAGATGGAGAACCGGCCACCGAGGAGGACGCCAACGCCTACGTGATCAGCACCGACTACCGGGGCCAGCACAACGCGAAGCCCGTCATCAACGGCTGGAAGGAACTGGGCTTCACCCCGAAGTACGAACGTTACGACGGCGGCACCCACGCGCAGAAAGGGCCGATGACCGACGAGCAAAAAGCGGAACGGAGGACCCTGATTGAGAACAATAGGGCCATGGTTTCGGCAACGACCGTGCGCCGCGACTGGGTCAAGACCCTGCTGGCCCGCAAGACCGCGCCGAAGGGATGGCAGTACTTCACCGTCCACGCGATCACGCACCACTCCGAAACGGCCAGCGGCTACGAGGGTACGGTGGCCGCCGAAATGATTGGCGCGAAGTCCGAAGAATCGGACCGGTGGGGATGGAACCCGCTCCGGGACCACGTCGCCAAGTCCACGGCGCGGCCCGAGTTCTCCCTGATCGCGCTCGTGTGCGCAGGGTACGAAAAGACGATCGCCAAGGACTCATGGCGGTCCCCGACCCAGACCCACCGGGACTACCTGACACAGCTGGCTATCTGGGGTTACACCGCAAGCCCGGTTGAACAGATCATCCTCGACAGCGCCAAGCACACCGAGGAAGCAACGGCGGAGTAAGACCGGCGTGCCGGGCGGAACCCCACCGCCCGGCACGGCCTGCGCCACTCACCGCGAGAGGGCCGGGAACCTCGCAAACTTCGGGCGGTCCGCCGCCCAGGGCGAACCACAGCAGCCACTCACCAGCGGCGGACCGCCATGCAACGCGGCCACCCGCTCCTGCACCCCACTGCCGCGCAACCAGGGACAACCATGCTCACCAGTGAGTTGCGACGCGCCATCGATCGTCGGCTAAGCTGAATCGTAGATTTCCTTTGCCGAGGAGCAGAAAAGGGCCGGCTCTCAAGCCGGCCCTTTCTGTTTAAGCACCCCGCGTCCACGGCGGGACGGCGACGGCCAGCTACGCGGCCTCCACGTCACCCGGCTCTGCAATTTCCGGGGCTTGCACCCCGTCCGGTTCCGGAAGTTCCGGACGCTCCGTGGCCAGGTCAATCATCCGTTTCACTTCGGCACCGCTCAGGCCAAGCCGTGCCGCGACGGCGGATCTGGCTTCTCCCGCCCCCAGCATCGACTTGACTGTCTTTGCTGCGGCTTGAACGGCGCTCTGCGCGTCAGCTTCAGCTTTCGCCAGGATGGCTTCTGCCTTCTTCGCTGCCTCCGTACGCAACAGATCGGCTTGCTCCTGCTGCTCGAAGAACTCCGCGGCCATCTCGATCAGCCGCTCGTGACGTTCCGTCAGTTCCCTTGCCTTGGCGCGAGCTTTCTCGCGGGCCGCCAATTGCTGTGCAGACTTCCGTGGTGCTGACATGTGTGAGTCCCCTTCTCAATCGTTCAGTTTGCCGCTGCCCTGACGGGCGAGGTCCGCGCCGTGGCCGGGTCCGGCCTGTGGACAGCGGGCGGAGCGGACCTCGCTTCGCTCGGGCTGGCCGTGCGCGGTGTTGCCCCCACGTGGATGGCTGCGGGATCAACAACGTCCCGCCCGCCGCCCACCTGTGGACAACCCCGTGCGCTTGGGCGGTTCCACACAATCGAACGGACCGTGGATAACGGAAAAGCGTGTTACCCACCGCCCATTCTCATGTGCAGAACCGCATCAAGAACTTGATGGCCCGATCCTACCCTTTTCCGCTTTGTTTCATCGAGTTAGCTCGTCCCTCCCTTCACCGATTCCACAAACCCGAAAAGCGCAATATCTGTCACACCTCATGCATCATCGATAAGTGAGGCCGTTTGGGCGTTATGCTGGGGTCCGTGATGACCGTGCACAAACTCAGTGCCGGCGACGGATACACGTACTACACACGTGAAGTCGCCTCCGCTGACGAGCTGCGCGCGGCGGGCCGTCAGCTGGCCGATTACTACACGGTGGACGGCAATCCGCCCGGCCAGTGGGGCGGGGGAGGGGCAGCCCACCTGGACGTTTCCGGTGAGGTCACCGAAGCCCAGATGGCAGCACTGTATGGCGAAGGAATCCATCCGAACGCCGAAGCCATGATGGAAGCTGACAAGAATGCCGACGTCCGTCTGGGTGCCCGCTTCAAGCAGTTCTCGCAGAAAGATCACGAGCTGCAGGGCCGGATCACTGTTGCGATGGGCGATTACAAGCGCATGAACCATGCCGATCCCGACGCCGATACGCGGCGGCGGATCCGGATGAAGGAAGGCGCCCAATACTTCCGTGAACTCAACGGCCGCAACGCCAAGGACAAGGAAGAACTGGGCCGGTTCGTCACCGCCCAGACCACGCCCGGTTCGCAGGCAGTGGCGGGTTTCGACCTCGTGTTCGCGCCCGCGAAATCCGCTTCCTTGCTGTGGGCAACCGGGGGAGAGGAGGCCCGCAAACAGATCGAAGCGGCCCACAACGAGGCCATCGCCGAGACCATGGCCTTCCTCGAAAAGCAGGCCGTGTTCACGCGGCGGGGCCGGAACGGCGTCCGCCAGGAAGACGTCGACGGAGGGCTGATCTACACGAAGTTCCGGCACTACGATTCCCGCACCGGGGATCCCCAGCTGCACGATCACGTGGTGGTGTCGAACAAGGTCCTAGGCGTTGACGGCAAATGGTCGTCCCTGGACGCCCGTCACCTGTACCAGTTCAACGTCGCCGCATCCGAGCGGTACAACCGGCTGGTCATGGAGAAGATCTGCGCACGCCTGGGCCTTGGCCTGGCCGAGCGCAAAGTCGCCGGGGACCGGCCGGTGATCGAGATCGCCGGCGTCGACGTCGCCGCCATCGAAGCCGCCTCCTCCCGCCGCGAACGCATCAAACCGGTGCTCGATGAACTCAGCCGGGAGTTCCTCGACAGGAAAGGCTACGGGCCCTCCAGGAAGCAGCTGATCGCCCTCGCCCAGCAGGCAACCCTGGACACCAGGCCCTCCAAAAAGGAAGCCCGGCAGCTCTCCGTCCTGGTTCAGGAATGGATGCAGGACCTTGGATCCATCCCGGGCGTGAAGGTCGGCCCCGAGGCGCTGGAACACGCCCGCACGCACCGTCACGACGCCCGCGATGCCGCCGAGCAGGACAAGCCAGGCTGGCTTGTCCCGCACGCTGATGAACTCGACCCGGCCGTGGAAGCGGCCGCGATCATCGAGCGTCTGGAACGCGACAGGGGAGTGTGGGGAGAACACCACATCGAAGCCGAGGCGCTGCGCCGGCTGGGGGCCCGCCTGGGCGAATTGCCCATCCCTGATGCCCTGCTGGAGCAGGTCACGGCCCGTGCGATCGACCAGTACTCGCTGCGCATCACCCCCGAAACCCCGGTCCCGGACCTGTTGGAGCTGCGTCTGGCCAACGGCGCCTCCAAGTACGGCCGCGCCAACGCCACGCTGTACACCTCAGCCGCGATCCTGCACAGCGAAGACCGCCTCCTGACCGCCGCCCAGCGCGTCGTCATCCCCGCTGCCACTGTCGAATCCTTCGACGCCGCCCTGGCCAGACAGGACAAGACCTTCGATGCCGGCCAGCTGCGCCTGGCAAAGGAGTTCGCCACCAGCGACCGGCTCCTGATGGTCGGTGTCGGCCCTGCCGGTGCCGGCAAGACCACCGCGCTGAAACTCGCAGCCGACACGGTGCGGGAGGCCGGTGGCAGGGTGTTCGGTCTCGCACCGACAGCCGTGGCAGCCGCCGTGATGGGTGTCGAACTGGGCGCGACGGCGACGACGATCGACTCCTTCGTTCTCGCCCACAGCAACGGCCGGGCAGACGAGAAAACCACACCGAAACCCGGAGACGTGATCATCATCGACGAAGCCGGCATGGTCGGCACCCAGCTGTTCGCCGCGGCCGTGACGATCGCGGACCAGCACGGTGCCGTGGTCCGCGCCCTGGGCGATGACCAGCAGCTCTCGGCCGTCGCATCCGGCGGTGCGCTGCGCCTGTTGAAGAACACCATCGGCGCCGTGTACCTGGAAGATCTGCACCGCTTCCGCAACACGGACGGATCCCCGAACGAGGCCGAAGCAGCTGCGACCCTGGCGTTGCGCGAACCCCCCGCAACCGGCGCGGATGACCCGTGGGCGTTCTACCGCCAGAACCGGCGCGTCGTCGGCGGGGACTCCGAGACCATGACCTCGCTGGTGTTCGAGGCGTGGCAGAAAGACACTAACGCGGGCAAGCACTCGATCATGATGGCGTTCGACAACGCCACCGTCACCGAGCTGAACGCCCGCGCCCAGGCGTACAAGATTGCCACCGGTGAACTGGACGCGAAGAAGCCGACCGCGCTCCTGCGCGACGGCCTCACCGCCCGCGCCGGGGACATTGTCGTCACCCGTGAGAACAACCGGCGGCTGGCCACCAACCGGGGCAAAGACTTCGTGAAGAACAACGACGTCTGGGACGTCGTGAAGGCCCACAAGGACGGTTCGCTGACCGTCAAACACCACGGCCACCAGGGCACGCTGACCCTCCCGGCCGAGTACGTGCGCGCCCACACCATGCTCGGGTACGCCGCAACGATCCACCGCACCCAAGGCGTCACGTGCGACACCACGCACGCCCTCATCGGCTCCGGCCTGTCCCGGTCCCTGGCCTACGTCGCCGCCTCCCGCGGACGGGAGTCCAACAAGCTCTACGGCGTCGTGGCCGACGGCGAAACCCTTCAGGACGTCCTCACCAATGTGGCTGCGAACCACGACTCCAACCTGACCGCGCACGAACAGATGGACGCCGCCCGCGCCCAGACCCGCTCCCTGCCGGACATGTCCGCCGCATACCGGGACATTGATGACCAAGCCAACGAGCTGCGCATGGCCAACCTCGCCGCCCGTGTCCTGGGCGAAGGAACAGCCGCCGGCTTCACCAAGTCCACCGCGTGGGGAGCCGTGGCCACACACCTGCGCCACGCCGAGAACGACGGCTTCAACATCACCAACCTGCTCAAAGACACCATCAACGAAGGCGACTTCGACGCCTCCGATGACCCAGGGGCGGTGCTGGCCTGGCGCGTCGAAGACCGCCTCGCCCGGTGGCGCGACCGCGCCCAGAACCCGGGCCGGCGGCCCCTGGAATCCATGAGCGACGACGTCCTGGACCGTCTGGACAAGCGCGCCGTCGGTGAGCTGATGCGCGCCAAGGCCGAAGCATCCAGGATGCCGGCCATGGAAGAACCCGACCGGAAGACCCTTCTGCGCGGCTGGCTGGCCGAACGCAAAGACACCCCGTGGCAGCGGCGCCTGCACGGGCACCTCAGCGACGATGACCTAGCCGCCCGGATCACCGCCGCGACGCAGCAGCTGCGCACCGATACGACGATCAACGACACCCCCGCAACCAGCAAAGCCCGCTGGCTTGCATCCTCCTTGCAGAAGGAACAGGCGCTGCGTGAGCTGATGAACCCGGAAGCCCGGGCCGATGAAACCTACGAGCGCGGCGCAGCGACAAACTACGGCCGGGATGAGCACGCCTCCCGGATCCAGGCTGCGGCACAGATCCAGCGCAGGATCCGCGCTGAAATCGAACTGCGCCGCCAGCTGCCCGCACCCGTGATCCAGGAACCGGCGCCGGACCGCCTGGCCGGGTGGATGGCACCGGCCGACGTCGTGAACCACCAGGACACCCCGGCACTGTGGCGGAAGGAACTCGCAGCACAGCGTGAGCTCATGGCCAACGAAGCCACCCGACTTGGCGCACAGCTCGCCGCCGAGCCGCCGGCCTGGGCTACTGCCCTGGGCCCGGTACCCTCGGACCCTGCACGGCAAGAGCAGTGGCGCCAGCTCGCCGTGGAAATCTCCACCTACCGCGACACCTACCGCGTGCCGGTCTCCGAGACATCACCTGTTCCCGCCCAGCACCAGGAGAATGGCACGGGAGCGGAGCTGACCGCGAGGATCACGGCCATGCACAAGTACAGTGCCCAGACGGCAAAGGAACCCCTGGCCCCCGCCGACGCTGCACACATGGCCGAAGCCGCCCAGGTCGAGGCCCTTGTGAAGGAAACCCTCACCCCGGCCGAACACGTCGTCGACCACCTGCAGGAAACCCGCGGCACCGAGGCGCAGCTGAGCCCGGCCCAGGAACGCGCCGAACGCATCGCCACCCTTGCCCGAAAAGTACGCGAGAACCGGTCCAAGACCGGCCATAACACGGAGGACCGGCCGGAATCGGTCAAAGAGGCACTGGAGGACATCGCAGCCCGCCGGCGCAGCGAGGAAGCAGACAAGACCGCAACGGCCCGGCCGCCGGGAACCTTTGCCGAACGCCTCGCCGCGTCACGCGCGACCGGGGCCGGCAAGGACGGTTCCTCCGCAGTGGAAAGGCTCCGCCGGCAACGCGCAGAGCAAGCTGCCGCCGAGGATGAACAGCGCCGCCGCGAACAGGACGGTCCCACTGCGGAGGGACCGGCCACCGGGCACCGCGGCCCGCGCCTGTAGGCTGTTCAGACCGGCGGGACCGGTCAGAACAGCGAAGGGGTGAGCATGAGGGGTCTTCGCGGCCGCGCGGCACAAGAACGGCTGCAGACCCTCTACGCGCGTACTCCCGGGCCGGTCGTCTTCGTGGACGAGAGCATTCGCGCACCGGGGAACAGCTTCGGTGAACGCCCGTTCTACACCATGAGCGGCGTCACGGTCCCTAAAGACTCACTGGATGTCGTCCGCAAAGAACTCGAACGCATCGTCGGTGCCGACTACTGGCACACGACCGAGGCCTACAGCGGCAAGCTCGGGCCGGTCGAGGAGCTGCGGCCAAGGATCCTGGAACTGAACGAATATCTCGCCCGGGTTGTGGACTTCACCGTCGTCACCGTTCAGACGGAAATCAGTACCGGGGACCATGCCCTGCAAAAGGCCCGAGAGGAGTGCATCACGACCCTGGCCCGTGCTGCGACCAGCTCCCGCAGGGATGATCCTCCCCGTCTGATGGTTTTCGAACAGCTCAAGGAAGACGCCTATCCCGGCGGCAATGCCAGGGACCATGAGGTGTTCGCGCGCCTGCGGAACGCAGGGCTTCTCCACCGTTCGGTGGTCATCGAATCAATCTCGCCCTGGGACGAGAAACTGTTGTGGGCTGCGGACCTGTCGTCCTGGAGTTTTTACCACCAGCTGGCCAGATCCGAAGGCGCGTGGTTCAAGCCTCTGGCCCCGGTGACGACGGTGCTGCATGCCCGGACCGGACTGGCTGTTAAAGGAAGCGACCCCCATCTGCCGCAGCAAGGTCCGGGGGTCCAGCCAACTGTCGGCGCTCAAAGAGGCGGAGGGCCGGCTGTTGCTTCTGAGTCAAGGCTAGTGCATCAGGGCAAGGAGAGCCAAGTTCTCCGCGCCGTCCGGACCGAAGCAGACAGCCGGCGGCCGGCGCTGGACCACTCGGTCAGCCTGGGCGTTGGAACCAACTCGCCCAAGAGCATCGAGGCAATCAGGGAACGCTTCGACTGGTACCTGAACGCTCAACGCAGCCAACGGTCCAACCCCGAAGCATCCGAACACATCAAGCAACTCCTGGAACAAGCCCGCCAAGCGCTCCGGAAACCGCAACGACCACCGGAACCACCCGGTGCCCGACCGGAGATCACCGGCCCGCAACGGTAGCTGTCGTGGAGTACTTCCTTGAGGAGCACAGCCGTGACCATGGCAAGGGCGCCGCCAAAGCCAGGAAGTCCCGCCCCGGAACAGCCGTAGGTTCTGAGAGAGGCAAGAACGGACTGACCCGCTGAACACCCACCCACACAAAAGGCCACCATGGGTCCGCGCCTCGTGGTTCATCCAGTTCAAAGGACTTCGGAGACGGGAGCAGCCAGCCCCGCCGCAGCTGAGGCTGGCCGACACTTCTCCGACGGCCACGCGAAAGAACCCCGGGAATCACGACAACCGTCGCCGGACCGGACCTTACAGCCCAATCGGCCGACGGCCCGAGGAAACCACCATCTCTGTGCCCGCGGCGGAACAGTGCCGTGCGCTGGGCTGGGTTTGATGAAGCGGATTCCCGCAGGGGATTAGGGTTCGGCCAATGGGGATAGCGAAATCCGACACGGTTGCCGGCCTGCCGGCCCCCGTGGCCAGTGACCTAGTGCGCCTGTACCGTGGCGGCACCTTCGTGCAGGAGTTGGCTGACACTCTGCTCCGCAGGAACGGCATCGAAGACACCGACGCCGTTTTCGCGCGGATGGAGAAGGCCAACTACCTGGTGAAGGCCGACACCGTCGACGATCCCGGCTACGTCTGGTGGGAGACGACGACCCTTGGAAACGCCCTGGCCATGGCCAGCTTCGGCAAACCCATCACCCGATTCACGGCAGACCGGCTCGTCGCCGGCCTGCTGGACCGGGTCCGGATGTACAACGCGGATCCCGGGATGCCGCTGTTCGTGGAACGAATCCGGATTTCGGAAGCTATCTTGACCCGTGCGTCGACCCGCTCGGGGACGTCGACGTCGAACTGACCTTGGCGTGCGCACCCGAGACCATCATGAGATCAGCGAGTACGTACGGGCCAGGGGCACGACCCTCGATTCATTCAGGGGAGAGCTTTTCTGGCCGCAGAAGGAACTCATCCGAAAACTCAGGAACCGTTCGACAGCCATCAACATCACAACTGAAAACATCGACAACATCACCAACAAAATCCGGATCGTCTAGTCCATCAAAGGTGACCCCGGCGCGGTTCCACCGCCGCGGAGACAGCGGAACCGCCGTTGACCCGCAACCACGGCGCCCCGCCGATGTAACCGTCCATTTGCCCGGCGGATCTTCCGGCGAGGCCCCGGACGCCACAAGCGCCCGTGTTTGGCTTTGCTCGGGCCTCGTCCCCCGGCAGTCTTCGGCAGCGTCCGGTACTGGACCTGGCCCATTGTCTTTTCCACCGCCGTCAGCAGTGACATTCGCCAAGCCGTGGCCACGTGCCAGGGGATCATCGTGGATCTCATCGGGACGCATGTCGGCCAGCTGGAGCAGGCCCTCGGTTCCCCGGCGAGCGGAGTACCAGGACGGGCCCACGGCCTCGGCACCGCCGAACGATATCAGTCCCGGATGGCCGCCGTGGAGTACACCATGGAGCACGATAACGGACAGAGTCTGCGGGCGCTCGAAAAGACCAGTCATTTCTAAGTCGCCGTTGACTCTCGCGGACACCGGGGCGCGAATCTGGAACGACCGTGGGAATACAGGAGCAGACCTTTCGTGCAACGAGATGGAATCCCGAATCAACGCATTCGTCAGTTCGCCAATTCATCCCACAATCTGTATCGAATCAGCTGCGTTTCTCAGTCCAATTTCAGTCGATACATGCTGCTTGACACGATCTATATTCGTAGGGGTGCCCCGGATGGCGCATGATTTAGACAATGACGGCCCACTGAAACGCTCTTCATCGATCAAGGAGACCTGTGAACGCTCCCCCCTTCGGGACTGAAGTACGTCTCAAATCTCGACCAATTGGGGTCCCCACTTTGGAAAATTTCGCCGTCGTCCGCACACCGATCCCGACCCCGACGTCCGGTGAGCTACTTGTACGGAACTTGGTGATGAGCGTGGACCCGGCGATGCGTGGCCGGATGAAGAATGTCGAGTCCTATGCTCCGAAGTTCGAGCTTGGAAAAGTGATGTATGGCCTTGCTGTCGGCGAGGTCGTCGAATCAATGAGCGACGATTTTAGGCCCGGTGACCATGTGCTGCACCAGCTCGGATGGCGCACGCACGCTATCGTGGAGGCGACTACTGCCCTAAAGGTGGACACGTCCGTTGCACCCCTTTCTACGTATCTGGGGGTTCTCGGACTTCCCGGGCTGACTGCTTACGCAGGTCTTTTGAGGACCGCGGAGTTCAATGCCGGCGACACGGTTTTTGTTTCCGGCGCTGCAGGCGCAGTGGGTTCATTGGTTGGCCAACTCGCCAAGATCAAAGGGGCAAGGCGGGTGATCGGTTCAGCTGGATCTGCGGAGAAGGCTAGACATGTTGTTGAGGAACTCGGGTTCGACGATGCGTTTAAGTATCGGGCCGGATCCGTCGTGGAACAGTTGCGCGAAGCCGCGCCGGAGGGAATAGACATCTACTTCGACAACGTCGGCGGCGAACACCTCGAGGCTGCCATCAACGTGATCAACTTGCACGGACGGGTTGCGGTCTGCGGTGCAATTTCGCAGTATAACGCCGTTGAAGCGACCCCCGCGCCCCGCAACCTTGGGCAAATTATCACGAAGCGGCTCACCATGCGAGGACTGCTTGTGCACGATCACGCTGATCTGCGTCAACAGTTTCTAAACGAAATCGCGCCCCTCGTAGCGGCGGGATATATCAAGTACGCCGAGACCTTTGTTCGCGGAATCGAGAAGGCGCCCGAGGCCTTCCTTGGTGTGATGAGCGGAATGAACACAGGCAAGATGCTGGTTCGCATCGCTGAATGATTCGGCGGCTGGAACGCGCCGCACCTTCCCTAATTTGTCCAGCCGATTCTTCGAGAAATCCGGACGTCGTGATCGGTATAGACCCGGTCCCTCTGTCCGCAGCCAGGGAACAGGGTCAGCCGGGATCTTTTGAGGGGTTTGAAACCCATGGTTCATGAGGTGCTTCCTTGGGCTTCGTGTACCAGACAGCTGCCAATAACGTACACGACAGACATCTTGGACGAGCTTCGAAAAGTGTCGGTTAGGGGATCCTCGACGAAACCATGTTGCCTCCGGATCAGAAAGTCGGCTCTTGGTCCGGTCTCGACCTATGAAGGAGAAACGCTGATGATGGGTGAGTCGAAAAGATGCTTTCGACCGCGCTCCAACATACGAAGGGTTGAATCCATGGCTGCCCCGATCGAAGATTATGCGCTGCTCTCGGATCTGAGGACCTGTGCCCTAGTCTCACGTCGCGGCAGTGTGGACTGGCTGTGCTTTCCCCGCTTCGATTCGCCATCGATGTTTGGTGCGCTACTGGGAAGTGAAGAACACGGACGATGGCTACTGGCTCCGTGTGAGCCGCGCGCACGTGTTGTGGACTGGCGATATGAGGCGTCCACGTTTGTTCTTCATGCAACTTGGGAGACAGCGACCGGGCGAGTACGGCTAACTGATTTCATGCCCGTTGGGGACAAGCAGTCACGACTAGTGCGCCGTGTCACGGGGCTGACCGGATACGTCCGCATGCATCAGGACCTTCGAATTCGACCCCAATATGCTGCTGTGCGCCCTTGGATGAGCCGCATGAGGGTCGGTACAACTCGGGAAAGCGAAGATGTGCTGCTTGCGATGGCCGGTCCGGATGCTCTGGCTCTTAGAAGTCGATTTCTACCTCAAGCTGGCGACGATACGCATGAGGGAGAGTTCGAAGTAGCAGAAGGTGAGATCGTCGATTTTGAACTGACTTGGTTCCCTTCACACGCAGATGTCCCCCGCCGGTGGACGTGGATGCATCGCTGCAAATGACGGCCAGCTATTGGGTGCGCTGGGGGCAAAATTGCCGCCAAGATGGCGGGTACGGAGGCGCGGTCCAACGATCCTTGCTGGTGCTCAGGGCGCTCACTCATTACGAGACGGGCGGCATCGTTGCCGCTCCCACGACTTCTCTCCCGGAAGCGTTTGGCGGATCAAGAAATTGGGATTACCGCTACTGCTGGCTTCGCGATGCTGCTTTGACGCTCGAATCAATGTTGACTCACGGGTACGAAACCGAGGCGCTTAAGTGGCGGAACTGGCTGCTGCGCGCACTGGCTGGTGATCCAGAGGACATCCAAATCATGTATGGCGTTGGCGGCGAAAGAGACCTCTCAGAGAGGATACTGACTCACCTTCCTGGATATGAGAACTCCAGTTCTGTGCGAGTCGGGAATGCCGCCGTTTCTCAGTTTCAGGCGACGTGGTGGGCGAAGTGATGGTTGCACTCGAACGACTTCGCCTAGCTGGTGGCCTGGAGGACCACTTCTCTTGGGCTCTTCAGCAGGCACTGCTCGGTTTCGTTGAGAATCACCTTCAGGACAAGGACTGCGGGCTGTGGGAAATTCGGGGCGAAGCACAATACTTCACGCATTCACGAGTTATGATTTGGGCAGCCTTCGACTGTGCCGTGCGAGCCACTCGTGATCATGGGCTGCCCGGCCCAATGAAGCACTGGGAATTCCTCCGCGGACAGATGCGCAAAGAAATTATGGAACTGGGTTTCAACCGGCAGATGAATTCGTTCACCCAAACATACGGCGGCAGTCAAGTAGATGCTGCCTTGTTGGTCATCCCCCAAGTGGGCTTCTTAGCCTACGGCGACGCCCACATGGCAGGCACCGTTGCACAGTTGGAAAAAGAGTTGCTCACAGAGGACAGGCTCTTGCTCCGTTACCGAACCGAGACAGGGGTCGACGGTTTGGCTCCGGGGGAGCATCCGTTCCTCGCTTGCTCCTTCTGGTTGGTAGAACAGTATGCACGGTCCGGACGGGCGGATGAGGCAAAATCCATGATGGACAGACTTTTGGGATTTTGTAACGACCTAGGTTTGCTTAGCGAGGAGTATGCAACTGGTGAGCATCGGATGGCGGGAAATTTCCCACAAGCATTTTCCCATTTGACACTTGTGAGGGCCGCCGATGCCCTGCATGGAGTCGACCGTCTAAGCCTTGTCACGAAGACACCCGATTGAAGACGTTTGCATGTGGGCAAACCAGAGGGTCCCCGCATCGCGAATCAGAGAAAATGTAGGCTGGAAACTTATACCTGAATCTGTAAGGACCGCTGAGACTAAACGTTCCCCACGTCAGATGACGGCACGTTCTTGGACATCTAGCTGTTGGAACTGCTGCCAGGGGTGCACATGAAAAACGCCGGCTGCTCGACAGGAGTAAAGGGGACAATCAACCATTGACCGCCATAAAACTCCACGTAGCAGTCCTCTGAACATTTTGCATACGCCTCTTCACGCGACATCTTCTTGCTTCTTTCGCATTTTCCGGCCTAGCCCGACAGATGTACGGCTTTTGGCAAGTTTGCAAAGCTTGAGGCTGAGATCAAGTATGAGGCGATCCTCTGCGCGATCTAGACATCGACCGGTCAATTCCTCAATCTTCCGTAGCCGATAGATCAGGGAATGTCGGTTCAGAAAGAGCCGCCGAGCCGCTGAACTGGTATTCCCTAGCTCGTCAAGGAATACCTCCAACGTCCGTGTCAGGTCGCCAGCCCGGTTCGCATCGTACTTGGTGAGAGGCTCTAAGGCCGTCGTTGCAATCCTCACTGTCTCAGGGTCTTGGGCGAGATTCGCCAACATGAAGAAGGGCTGCAATGCTCTCGCGTTGCTCAAGGATCCAGGTCCGCTAAGCGCGCGCCCTACTTCCGCCGTCCGTCTGGCTCGGGACAATCCGTCGTAAAGCTCGTTTAGCGTTACGACACGGTCATCGATACCCCAGGTGATCCATTGTCGTGTCAACTTCGTTGTGGAGCGCTCGATCAATTTCCACGGACTGACTGACCCCGCCAAACCCTCCGGAACCAGGATCAGTATCTCGTTGCCTCTAACGGTGACCTGTAGTCCTGCATGACGTCCCCGCCGGAGGGCCTCTTCGGCAACGTAGTCGAGGAGATCTTCGTTCTCCAAGAGTTCGCACTGTCCGAGGACGACGGAGTACTGGTCGGTTGAGGAGATGCCAAGCATGTTGGACTTGGCTACTATTTCGTGCGAATTGAGCCGGCCGCTACCGATTTCCCAGAGGAGACCTCCGAACACGCGCGCTTCAGCTTCAGCGATACTTTGAAAGCGAATTAACTCGATCGCGACGATCGACCCGGACTCGAGTAGGATCTGTCGCTCGGTGTCTGACCGTCGCTTGCTTGGATCGGGGCTGCCAAGTGCGACGACGTAACCGAGTAACCGGTCATTTGCTCGTACTGCGGTCACCTGCGCGGAGGCGATTCCGAGCGGCTCGTTATGCTCGATTGCAACTACCGTGTCGGCCTCAAACTGCCTACGGGTCTCACGCTGAACTTTCGCCGACATTTCGGCGGCACGCTGAAATAGCTGATGGTTATCCAACACCGCTGATGCCCGCGAACCCAGGCTCAGAGGGCGCACGCTGGCATCTAGGATGATGACCGGCCGGTCAATCAGGGTTTCGATCGCTTCGGTCACGGCCGGAAGGCCACCACCGCTAAGGAGTGTGTGGAGGAGCGCTGAAGTGGGCTGAGGTGCCATCCTGAAGGGGCCAGCGTTTTCCGCCGTCGAGCCGGGTTCAACGGCAAGATACATTGAGGAGCCCTGGATGCTAGGTGCATTGGGCGCTCCGGGTCGGGCAGCAGAGGTGTTGAGTAGCGTCACGGCGAAGTCCTTACTTGAAGACCCTCAGATTGATGCCCCGAAGGTCTAGTTCATCATTTTGGCCGTGTGGGCCTCCCTGGCTGCCCCCAATCTGATGCCAAGCAGTACGACTGCGGCCTATTTACAAATTATATCTTCGGTCGTACCCTCTTTAGGTGTCAGAAATCATCCCTAAACAATCAAAAAATTCGATCAAACACGATTTGAGCTTGCCGAGAGTCAGAGGCCTTGACGGTCGTTTGGGGATTCGAGAGCTTCGAGCTCTCTTGGCGGTTGCCGACGAGGGTTCTTTCCGTCAGGCAGCCCAATATCTGGGCTATACCCAATCTGCAGTCTCGAGCCAAATAGCAATTCTCGAAGGCTCCCTAGGCATCCAGCTCTTCACCAGGCCAGGCGGCCGTGGAGCTGTTGTACTCACCGCCGCCGGAGGAGACGCGTATCGTCATGCGCGGCGCGCTCTCTCCGCGGTGGAGGCCATGGCAGCGGACGCTCGTAGAGCCGCTCAACCCGGACCAGTCAACATCCGAGTAGGTGCCTTTAGCACACCCGCTGCGGAGCTGTTACCCGGGGCTTTGCGAGCCCTTAGCCTGGAGCGCCCTGACGTCGAAGTCTCGGTGAGTGCAACCACTGATACCCAAGATCTAATTTCATTACTTGCCGACGGCGAATTGGATTTAGCCTTCGCACTCAACCCGGAACCGGACTCTCGCATTGAGATCGTCCCGCTGTTCGAAGACCCATGGGTAATCGTGACGCCCCGCGACAACCCCATCACCAACGACCCTCGTCCAAGTTTTAATGTTCTCGATGGCGCGCGTCTGATTGCTTGGCGCCTAAGTTGGCGCAGCCAGGCGCAGTTCGAGGAGTTGCTTCGGCAGCGAGGGGTGAACCCTGTCGTGGCCTACCGCTCCGACGATACCTTGGCTCTCTTGCGCCTTGTTGCTGCTGGATTTGGGCATGCGTGCATTGGTCGCTTCGCGGCACGCAGCGCGCCTGACCCGCGCCTTATGTGGCTTGAACCCCGTGAGCAGTTGGTGCCACGCATGTTGACGTTGTGCTATCCGCGGGAGCGGGAAGTGCCAGGGGCAGTGATGACCCTGGTCTCGGCAATTCGGGCCCAGGCCCAAGCGTTCGTCTAAACGGTGAAGACAGTCCAGACGAACGATGAATGCCGGTCATAGCGGGGACACGTCACTATAGGCTTTTGGTCTGCAGGTGCCTCCACTCCTGTGAGTAGGAGGAGTTGTGGCCTTGGTCCGCTTAGCGGGAAACCTTATCCCTCTGTCTGGGTTAGGGCGATGAATCAGGTGTCCATCACGGACTCAGCTGTGACCACGTCTCCCTTCGATGAACCGGTCGCAAATTGCTGCCGGTTCATGAGCCGAGGTCAACATGTGGGCGATGGAGCCCATGGGTGGCGAACGGTCGCCTGTCACATCGAGGGGCGCCAAAGTTTTCGGTAGTTGGCTTGCACCTCCTTGCCCCGCGACGCTGACATGATGACCTGACTCATCCGGGCAAGTCCTTCGTGGCGCTCCCCACCGATTCATCAGGAGCGCAACCAGGCGAGAAGTTCAGCGGTGCTAAGACAAGGCACAAATTTCAGGTTCTTCCTGCCCGATGTCCGCGCCGAACAGAGGGCGTCTACAGGTGGTTTTATCTGTGAACTGCTAGCCGGCCGCTTGAAAGGCTGAAGCGCGTCATGTACTTGGACGACCGGCGACCGGCAATTTCAAATTGTGGTGGACAACACAAACTGTGGCGGACAAATGCGCCTGATGCTGAACAGATTGTCGGTCGTCGCAGGGAAGCTCAATTGCAAGACTTTGATGATTGGCAGCGGCCCGCGTACCGATGGACCGTATGCCAACCTCACGGCAGTAGAGCCGCAACAACGACAGGAAGAGGGAGTTACCGTGACCCAGCCGCTGCCCGACATAGAGGAGGCTGCACCCGATCAGCTGCTCACACAGCGTAAATGCCCATTCAACCCGGACGAACTGAGCGAGCTGAGGGAGCGGCAGCCGCTGAGCAGGATCCAACTTCTTGACGGTCATGAAAGTTGGTTGGTTACGAACCATGAAATGGCGCGCGCCGTACTCAGTGATCCGCGATTTGCCATCGCCCCGGGCGGGTTTGCACACGTCCATCCTGACAAGCAGGCTACACAAGTCTACGACGCCGTCCGCGATCAGAGTGGCTTCCCCGGCGACGTCCTGCAGCTTATTGACCGTTACGCCGAAAGAGGTCAGATAGCGCACGCGTTCCGCGACCCTGTCGTTGTGAGGGCGCTGCACGAGAACCCGTTAAGTAAGCTCCCGTTCTTCTTTTGGGATCCGCCCGAGCACGGGCGGTTGCGACGGCTGATGACAGCGTTCTTCACGCCTCGCCGTGTCAACGCGCAAAGGGCGCAGGTCGAGGCAATCGTCAAGAGGTGCCTTGACGACATGGAACGAATTGGCTCTCCAGTCGACTTGGTTCAGAACTTTGCCCTGGCAATCCCTTCCTTGATGAGTTGTGCGCTTTTCGGTATTCCGGAGAACGATCGAAGTGTCGTCGAGCATCTTGCTGCCGTCCGGGCTCGTCCTGGTGCCACATCTGAAGAGTATTTGGCCGCTAATGAGGACATGCGTGCTTTCGTCCGCGACTTGATCCAGAGTAAGCGGGCCCAACCTACCGACGACATACTCAGCGCATTGGTGAGCGGCGGACAAATGTCCGAAGAGGAGCTGGTTTCCACCGCGGTGATTCTGATCCGAGGTGCGCATCCGACCACGGCTGCCACCATTTCCGTTGGCGTCGCGACCTTGCTTCGCGACCGCCAGCAATGGGAGAAGCTGATTTCCGGACCCGACCAAACCGCATCGATAGTGGAAGAGATCCTTCGATTTACGAGCGTGGTGCAGTCCACGGATCTGCGAACCGCCCTTGAAGACATTGACCTTGGCGGCACCACTATTAAGGCGTTCGAGACGGTCGCGATCTCGCTCACGGCAGCCAATCGAGACCCGGAGGTATTCCCGGACCCGGATCAGTTTGATCCATCGCGGCAGGCAGTGCAGCACCTTACCTTCAGTTACGGAGTCCACCAATGCATCGGGCAGCATCTTGCTCGCCTCGAACTGCAGGTCGCATTCTCAGAACTCGCCCGTCGATTCCCGACTTTGGAACTCGCCGTCCCAGCTGCGGACTTGGATTGGCAGCCTGGGAACGTATTCGGTCCGGTTCAATTGCCTGTGACCTGGTGACGATAGCTAGGGGGAGCAGCGGCGGCCCGTCCTGCTTTCCGGCATCGTACGACTAGCGGTGGACGATTCGTGCAGTCCGCCCTCGGGCACACAGTGGTTGATAGAGAGGAAATCATAAAACATGCGAGTCGAAGTTGATGAAGAGACCTGCGTCGGCGGAGGTCAATGCGTTTTGGCGGCCGCCGAGGTGTTCGATCAGCGGGATGAAGACGGCGTCGTAGTACTGCTGGATGAGAGCCCTCCGGCAGAGTTGTACAACGCCGTACGGTCAGCTGCCATGCTGTGCCCTGCCGCTGCTATCAGGATCATCGAGTGAAGGCGCCCGAACGCGTCGTTATCGTGGGCGCCTCCATTGCCGGCATGACTGCTGTTGAAGCCCTTCGGGGGCAGGGCTACCAGGGAGCAATCTCGCTAATCGGGGATGAGTTTCACCTGCCCTACGACCGCCCACCACTTTCCAAGCAGATTCTCGGTGGGTCGTGGGATCCCGGACGGCTGACACTTCCGGGGGCACGAAACATCGGCTCTCTGGATGTGGATCTTCGGCTAGGGAAGCGGGCTGTTGCACTTGACGCCGGTCAGCGCTTTGTGCGCCTTGAGGACGGCGAACGACTTGATTTCGACCGACTCCTTATCGCCACCGGCGTCGTACCACGGCGCCTCCCGGCCGCGGATGGTCTCGCAGGCGTTCATGTGCTGCGCACGATGGACGATGCCCTTTCCTTCCGCAGTAAGATTCGCGACGGGGTTAGGCTGGTCATCATCGGAGCAGGGTTCATGGGTTGCGAGGTTGCTGCAGTTGCCCGCCAGGCGGGTGCAGACGTCACAATAATCGATCCCCTGTCGGTTCCGCTGATGCGGCAGGTAGGTCAAGATGTGGGATCGCTCGTAGCGCAGATTCATCGCGACCACGGCGTCATGCTCCGGTGCGGAGAGACTGTCGAGGGGCTGCTCGGAGAAGGTCACGTTGCGGGTGTTAAATTGTCCGACGGCGACATCGTTCCTGCTGATCTCGTTCTTGTCGCGATCGGCTCGATTCCCGCCACGGAATGGCTCGCAGACAGTGGACTGCGAATTGACAATGGTGTCGTCTGTGACGCGAAATGTTCTGCGGCGCCTGGTATCTACGCAGCAGGCGATGTGGCTCGTTGGTGGGACGAGACCGCAAATGCGTACTTGCGGGTAGAGCACCGAATGAACGCGGCAGAACAGGCCATCGTCGCTGCGACCAATATGCTAGGCGGAAACACGACCTTCTCACCCGTCCCCTACTTTTGGTCCGACCAATATGACGCACGTATCCAGGCATATGGAAGCCTTGGCGCTGACTGCCTCGTCAACATCGTGGATGGTACCCCGTCCGATCGTCGATTCATTGCTGAGTATGTCAAAAACGGCCGTATAGCAGGCGTTCTAAGCTGGAATATGCCAAAGGAAATTAGGGGACGACGTTCCACGGTTGGCAAGGCTGTTGCCGATGCTTCAGCCTAATCCACAACCCTCCGAGACTGTCAGGTTCCTCTTGAGAGCGCCCTGATGATGGGCGCAGTATCGTCAGACACACTCGAGTGTTAGAGGTTGGTCCCGTGTCCGGTGCGCCGAGCGTCACCCATAGGTGGCGGATCGTTGGCCTCGTGTGCAGCGCGCGAATTCCCTAGCATGCAAGCGTCGTGCCGGCCGCCCTCCATGTGGTGAAAGATGGTATGTGATAATACGCGGTACCCCAAGGCAGCAATGGCCTCTAAAAATCAGGACAACGCACTCGCACTCTAAAGAATGTAGGATTTTATGAAGCAATTTACGAAGCAATTCGTCCGGCGAATTGTTGCTGTGCGCGCCCAACTAACACAATTTTCAGTTGGTTCTATTTGTGCAATTCTGCTGGTCGGTGGCCTCTCAGCCTGTGGGTCTTCTTCATCGGCATCGTCTAGTGGGCCGTCGCAGGGATCTTCAAGCTCTGCCCTGGGTCCAGCGGCAGGTCTGGTCCCGGATTCGTTGAAGAACAAGACTGTCAAGGTTGTTGTCCTCGAAGATTACCCGCCGCTCGGATACAAGGACAACGGGAAGCTCGTAGGCGTAACCCCTGAGCTGGTCAATGCAATCGCTGCAGACACGGGGTTGAAAATCCAAATTGAGACATCGGGGTTCGACAATATTATTCCGGGGATGCAGGCTCAGAGATGGGACTTCGCAGCCCCGACATTTAGGGTGTCTGATGCCCGGCTCAAGACCTTGGATTTGGTTACTGTGAGCCAAACCTACACCGCTTTCATCGTCCGGTCCGGATCCGGAATCAGCCTGCAGAAGAACTCCGATGCATGCGGTCACACCGCCGCAGTCCAGGACGGTGACGATGCGAAGCTGCTCGCTGAAATGAACAAACAATGCCTGCAAGACGGCAAGCCAGGAATCACGGTGAGTACTTTCTCTTCCGCGAACCAGGTCTTGTTGTCCCTCTCGTCTTCGAGGGTGGACTTCGTCGCGACAGGAGCTTCCCAGGTCGGAACCATCATTCCCCAGAGCGACGGCAAGTTCGCTGCCGAGCCGCTCCGCCTCAACCCATACAATGCCGGAATCGGGTTCTCCAAGGGCAGCGAGTTCGGCCCGATCGTTTTGCAGGCACTCAAAGATCTCATTGCAAATGGCAAATACCACGAGATCTACTCAAAGTACAATGTCGCCGCTACGGAGATTTCGAACCCCGAGCTTCTGAAATAGAGCTCAGATCTATTGAGGAAGAAAAAGATGAGTTCCAGAAATAGTTCAGTCGGACAAAAGCTAAATTTGCTGATTTTTGTCAGGCAGCTAGACCTACATCGGCGGAACGTAATTTCTGCCGATCGATGTAACACAAGAAATGTGATATGGTGAAAGGAGCAGTCGACGTGCCAGTGAATTCTTTGCCGTCAGGCCGCAGTGCAGTCTCAGAGAGGAACGGACCTTTGAGTCTTGTGCCGGAGGAGCCGCATAATCTGCCGGTGGCCCGTAAGGTCTACTACGGTCGGCTCTTAAGCGGTTCAGTGATCCTCGCTCTGTTCTGCGCGTTGATCTATGTTGTTGCCACCAATCCGAACATGCACTGGGACGTCGTTTGGAAGTATCTGCCAAGTTTTGATCTGGTCGGCGGTCTACTAGTTACGTTGGAACTGACCTTGTTCTCGATGGTCATCGGTCTGGTGCTTGGCGCCGTTCTAGCCCTCATGCGGATGTCGTCCAACCCCATCCTCAGCGCCGTCAGTGGGCTCTACATCTGGTTCTTCCGGGGTACGCCGCTTCTCGTCCAGATTGTTTTCTGGTTCAATATCTCGCTTCTCTTCCCCGAGATCTCAATCGGGATCCCGTTCGGGGGTCCAACTTTTCTAAGTGGAAGCACGAATGACCTCATTACGCCGCTGTTTGCGGGACTCCTAGCGCTGAGCCTGAATGAGGGTGCCTACATGGCCGAGATCGTTCGGGCAGGATTACTCTCTGTTGATTCGGGCCAGCTTGAGGCCGCGCAGACCATTGGCCTATCAAGAGGGGCGACAATCAGGCGAATCTTGTTGCCCCAAGCGATGCGAGTCATAATCCCACCCACTGGGAATCAATTGATCGGGATGTTAAAGACGACATCCCTGGTAAGTGTCGTAGCTGTACCGGAGCTTTTGTATTCTGCCCAATTAGTCTATTCGAGGACCTACGAAACGATCCCGCTGCTTATTGCCGCCAGTATCTGGTATCTGATAGTCAGCACGATTTTGACATATGTCCAAGGCCATATTGAGAGGCACTACGGGCGGGGCACCACCCGTGCATACATCTCTGGGCCAGGACGTCGGTTGGTTTCGTGGTTGAGCGGCCGCCGTGGGAGACGGGTAGTTAGCGTGGCGAGGCCGGAGCCGGGTTCTGAGCCCGAGCTGAGCATCGGGGAGGATGGAAGATGAGCGAGACTGTGATCCGTGCTGAGCATCTGTATAAGTCGTTCGGTCCCGTCGAAGTTCTCCAGGATGTATCTGTAAGCCTTCGGTCCAGAGAGGTTCTGTCTATTATTGGGCCTTCTGGTTCCGGAAAGAGCACTCTTCTGAGGTGCATCATTGATCTTGAGAAGATTGATTCGGGTGGGATCTATCTCGATGACGAGCTTCTAGGCTATCGGGTGCGTCGCGGGAAGATTCATCAACTAGGAAGATCCCATTCCGCCGCGCAGCGCAAGGACATTGCGATGGTCTTCCAGAACTTCAACCTCTTTCCCCACATGACCGCTCTGGAAAACGTCACGGTTGGTTTGACTGTGGGACGTGGTGTGCCACTTGATGTAGCACGGAAGCGGGGCCGGTCGCTCCTGGTTAGGGTCGGATTGGGAGAGAAGTGCGATGCATACCCGCGAACCCTATCCGGAGGACAGCAACAGAGGGTTGCCATAGCACGAGCCTTGGCCCTCGAACCGCGAGTCATTCTCTTCGACGAACCGACGTCTGCCCTCGACCCTGAACTGGTTGGTGAGGTGCTGGACGTCATGCGAGGGCTGGCCCTGGACGGCATGACCATGATGGTCGTTACTCACGAGATGAGCTTCGCCCGGGACGTGAGTGATCGACTAATTGTCATGGACAAAGGGCGCATCATCGAAGAGGGCGATCCCAAGGAAGTCATGGCAAACCCGAATAGCGAACGAACCAAAAAATTTATGGGGTTGGTGGACTAGCTCAGTGAGCCGGGGGCCAAATCCCGGCTCACAGGTGAATGGGTGAACTCGGTTGATCGGTCGCTCGATGGGGCGCGTCCACGCCGTATTTGGCCGTAGTTTCGTTCAAGGAAATATCTGATTGATGGACCGCGGAGATACGGAGCCCCGTCCCCCTGAAATCCCTCAAAGCCCCGAGCACACGTCTCCCAACCAATACGAAAGGAAAACACGCATGCCAAATCCAGTCAAGGCAGCTCGCGCATGGCAGCTCCCGATCGACGCTCCACATCGGCTTGGTCGTCGAGCTGGCGAAATGTGCTTTGTCGGTGGGACAGCCGACTTGGACCAGGCCGGGCGCGTCATGCATCCTGGCAATTTGCTCGAACAAGCAGCAGGTGCACTGGCGAACTTGGATTCAACACTCCAAGCACAGGGTTGTGACCTAGATGACGTCCTTCGGGTGAAGGTCTTTTTCCGGCCGGAACAGAGCGACGCCGATGGCTGGCGCTTGCTAGTCGCCCTTCAAACACACCTCCCCGATGCACCAAGTCCTGTGATCTCCATGCAGCCGGTTTCCATGATGCCTTGGGATGGAGCGGAGCTCCAGATCCAGGCCATCGCAGTTCGTGGATGGAGGGAAAGCCAACCAGTTTTGGTGCAGACCGCTACCCTGCCTGAGGCTGCTGGTGCGGACGCGGCGGAGTACACGGTCGGCCTTAGGGCAGGGGGCTTCTTCGCGACAACGGACGTACCTGGCTACCCAGACGGATTTGAGGGGGACCCGGCAAGTGAGACGACCTACGCCCTCAACCGGCTGGACACCATCTTGAACGACATTGATGTCACCTGGGGTGACGTCATCAAGAAGGAGGGCTACTACCTCGGAACCACATCAGCCGAATGGGAGCCACTTGCGAAACAGAGATCGCAGCGCTTTGTTGAAGGGAGCGCCGTTGCAACAGTTGTGCCGTGGCATCGGCCGTGGCCCAAGAACGTAACGACGAAGATTGAACTACTCGGCTATCGATCCCAGCTTGGGCGCCATGGCAAGCGAACCCCCCGGTCGGAATCCTGGCCGGCGTGGCTATGGGATTGGCCGATGGAGACGCCGTTTCGACAGGGGCTGCTCGCTGAAGATTGCATCTGGCTCGGGGGCCAGATTCCGTACGGGGCAGGGATCCGAAACCTTCAGTCTTCCGGCGATTTGAACCGGCAGATTGACGTCACGATGAGTCACCTGGGTGACATCCTGGAGGGCTTCGGCAGGCGTCTCGAGGATTTGGTTCTGCTGGTCTGTTACTACGCATCGGACGGTTCCGAAGACTCATCCCAGCGCTTTATTGAGCGGCTCGCAAAGATTATCCCGGGTCAACTTCCGCCCATCACTTTGGTTCCCCAGCCCATGGTGCACTACAAGGAGTTGATGACCGAAATCTGGGGCATTGCACGCGCATGATGCATGTGACGGTCTTCCTAGACGGACTGGAACGCCTTCATCGACAACGTTTCTGAGCGAGTTGTGTTGTCGGTGGAGGCCGTCTGGCACTTCACGGCAAGTTTATGGAAAGTGCCATGGTCGAAGTGTTTTCCGGCCTCGGCATTTAGGCATGTCGGCTCGGCAGGGGCGAACCGAAGGCACTTCCAAAGGAACAAGACTTTGGACATCACCCTGATGGACAGCTTACGGAGCACCGTCTCCTCCGACCTGGCGGCTGTTCGCACTCCTATCGTGAGCCGAGTCCCACATATGGATCCAGACAGGGATGTTCCAACCTGCCGCCACGATCAGCCGTCTGGTTGCGCTCATGGAGACGTCCTCAACTGACCCGGCCCCGTCGCCTGGATTCAGCTAGCTGGTGCTTGGAAGATGTTGAAACCCACCCCCGCTGGATTGGCAGAGGTAAGCCCCGCCGCGGCGTCCCAGGGTCATGCCCCTCTTCCGCTGAAAGGCCAGTCCCAAGCTTCGCAGGACCAACCCATGCCTGGATCAACGCATATGGGTCCACGCGGACATGTGGTCGCCGTCGTCAAGGTCGAGGTGCCGGCCACCGAGTTGGTTGTCCGAGGCCGCAGTTGTCAGGTCGCCGATCAATCCGACGAACCGAAACGCCAAGGAATGGGGGTTCAGGTGCTGGGCATCGTCGCGTTTAAGCACTAATCACCACCGCTGAGAGTAAGGAATTATCACCGTGCCCATAGCACCCGGTTGTCTCGTCGTAGCAGTAAGAACCCGACGGGAATTAGACGCGGCCCTGGATGAAGCGATCCATTTCCTGAAGCCGGCAGCGATCACTGAACAAGTCGGTATCTCGGTGACGCGGCTCGCGCCTGGCCGCTATGAAGCTCGTCTGAACCGTGAGGTTCCACCGGGAATGACCATGGAAAGGTGGGGTGAGCTGCGGTGAACGACGGTCAGAGACTTATCTCCGGTCCGCTGACCAGCGGCCTATTCAATATGGTATGTCCCCTGTCCCACCACGCGGGCTGTTCGCTTCGGAGAGCGGCTCTCGACGTAACGCCGGGGCGGAACGGGTTGAAAGACTCGTTGACAGAGTGCGAAGCCGAAATCTTCCTGTCCTTGGCTCACGGCGACCTTGTCGCCGTGAGGGATCATGAAACCTGGGCATTGTGGCGCGGTCGGGTTGACATGACGTTTCATGAACACGGATTTATCTGGGTTATCACGGACGTCGGGGAGCGGAAATTGCTCGACATTGGTGTGCACACGGTGTGGCGGCCAGACCAGTCCGGGGCCTGCTACAGCGTTCGCCGCGAAGCCGGTTGCTTTGGGGATGACCGAGCCCTGACCACTCGCAACAGCCCCAGCGACTAATCCCATCCTACAAAACAAAGCGTCCAGCAAGTGGCGGATAGCCCGATTTGGTACCTGTGGTCCACATTGTTGGTACTGCTCTTCCGAGGACTTGGTACCGGTCAGGGTGGCGGCCTGCGCAGCCCTGCCGGCATTCATTGGCGTCGCAGGTCCAGTGGGAGCTTAATTCCCAGCAGCCGCTGGCGGATTTGACTTCCTGACTGCGAAGACCGGATCGGGCTATCATCCACAGCAAGCGGACCCCACCGGTAGACGTGCCTTTAGGTCGTCTTTTGGGTCACGTAACCCGCGCGACTTGTGACGCCCGTGCTCTGAGCTGAGTGTCCTGGCATGTCTGGGGATCCTGACCCAGGTGGTGATGAAGACGGCAACATAGACGTGGTCGCCGGCCGGCGGCTGGATATCGAACGGTTAACGGCGTCGATGACTAGGTGGCTTGTGTGCCGGCGGCCAATTAGGGTGAGTGCCCGAAGGGTCTATTCCTGGGGGGTCAGCTGGCAAGCACTCGGCCCAGAGCCAGCAGCATCGGCCCCGTTATAGGATCTATGCCATTGGCATGGGGAAGCGGATGAGACGAGAACCGCGCGACAACCATCTCAGCGGCGGGCGCTACATGCAAACGCTGGCCGTGAATGCCACGTCCCTCGTATGCGTCCAATTCGTTGTGCGTTACCCACCACATGTTGCGGTAGGAGTGCCCGGGCGAGAGTGCATATCCTGCAGCCGAAAACAGTGTGCGTTCGCCGCCGCGGATGACTTCCGCGACAACTTCAGGCGGCAGAAGCTGTGCGCCATTCCATTCGCCTTCACAACGCATAAGCTCACCGAAGCGTGCCAAATCCCTGAGGGTAGCGTGAAGTCCGCCACCCGCGCTCGGGGTTCCGGCTGAGTCGATGCTGAAGTAGGCGTCTTCCTCACAGCCAAGGGGACGCCAGAGTCGCTTGTGGATGAGTTGCGTTAGCGGGGTTGCCGTCACCCGGGCTATCACCCAGGCAAGTACCTCTGTATTCACTGTCTTGTAGGCGAAAACCTCACCGTGATTACCTTCTCGCTGGACGGTCGGAAGATACTCGTAGAGGGTTTCTGGCCCGGTGTAGTTCTGCGGACGAGGCCGAGCGCCACTTGCGCGTGCGTAGGCGCGAACGCCGGAATTCTGGTCCTCGTAGGCTTCCGAGTAGGCCAGGCCAGTAGTCATATCCAAGAGTTGACGCAATGTGGCATCATGCCAGGCGCTATCCCGCAATTCAGGGAGGTAATGGACGACAGTCTTTGACTTGTCTAGCACGCCATCGTGCAGGAGGGCGGCACCAAGAGTTCCAATGTACGACTTCGTAATCGAAAAACAGGCGTGGGGCAACTCTGGCGTCAGCGCCCCGAGGTACTTCTCGTAGATGATGCGGCCTTTGTGAAGCACCAAGATTCCATCGGTATAGGTGTCGACTAGGGCTTGCCCCACACTTCTCACAGCCCCGTTGAGGTCTGCAAACTCGAGGCCATTGATCCAGCCGGCATCTTCTGACCCTTCACCCCCGGGCAACGGGACCACCTGACCGCGGCGCACATTTGCCGTCGGAACAAGCTCACGGATATGGGAGAGGCTCCAGCGGATTTCTGGGAAGTCTCGGAAGCTATCGTTCTTGAATGTGATTACCTTTTCGGGTGGGGGAGGTGTCCCAAGCATCCAGCCGTTCGTACGAGGGTCCGAAGCATTTCCGTCTAGAAATCTCCGGCCCTCGAACGTAAGTATCTGATTAGACATAGGGTCCCTTATCTTTGCCGCTGTTTCTTGGGTCGGTTCCCCCGGCCAAATTCTTGCACCCACATGCTGGCTTCGTTACCAGCAGAACGTGCAGAAACGGAGTGCTGAGAATGCACAGTGTGATGTAGACCTGGGCACCTGACCACAGCGATTGGCCGGTCTGCGTGATTACGAACTTGGGCGCGTCGCAAGTTCACTTAGGGGTTGCTGATCCGCCAACGCAACGTTTAGGGCAGTTGTTTGCCTCCACTGCCGGATCGCAGTCCGGCAGATGGCTTGGGCTTCGCCCAGATACTCTGAGAAACTGACAAGCTTTCGTGGAAGAAGATGTAGGGTGCCATTGTCCTTTGCAACGCGCCGCAGCGCCTCTTCCAGGGTACTGCCATCTAGACGGGCCAGAGTGGCAGCCTCGTAGACAAGATCATGGGCATTTTCCCGGCCCAGGGAGCCAGCCAGTTGAATCATCTGAGCCTCTGCCATCACTAGTCCTCCGTCGAGTTCAAGATTGGATTGCATACGTTTGGGGTCAACTCGCATGCCTTCCGCGATGGTGGCTGCCTCGTTTAGCGCGGATCCGGCTAGGACGGCCAGTTGCGGGATGACATGCCATTCGATCTGCCACTCACCGGCCGAGCGTTCATGCCCGGCTTCTTGGATACGGGTCAGCGCCGAGGCGAGGGCACCGGCTGTTCCCGCGAGACCGATAATGATTTCTGAGGAGATTGGGTTTACTTTCTGGGGCATGGTAGACGACGCTCCCCTATGGCTGGCATAGGGTTCGAAAACCTCACCTATTTCTGTCCGTGAGAGGTCAATGATGTTTCGGGCGAGCTTGGCGCAGGTCGCCGTGATAGTGGCGCAAAGCCAGCCGAATTCTGCCAAACCATCTCTATCGACGTGCCAGGGAACATCTGTGTTTGCAAGACCGAGAAGCTCAGCGACACGAGCACGTACCTCAGCCGATTTTGGGCCATAGGCGGCGGAGGTACCGCCGGCGCCGAACATGGAAATGACCCCGATGCGCGTGCTCGACTGGATGAGCCTTTCGCGTTGGCGGGAAACTTGACTAAGTAGTGTCGAAAGTGTGGCGCCAAACGTGGTAGGAACCGCTTGTTGCGCATGGGTCCGGCCCGGCATTACTGTGCAGGCATGCTCCTCGACTCTCATAGCCAGAGCTGTGCCGAGCCGTTGGAGCCGCTGGTCCAGGCTCTCTAGCGATCGGACCAGTTGGAGGGCTAAACCTGAATCCATGATGTCTTGGGTCGTCGCTCCGAAGTGAACTCGACCGTTCGCCCCCTCAGGCAATGCCGCCGAGATCTCACGTACGATCCCCAAGATCGGATATCCGACGTTCCTAGTAGATTCCCAGAGATTGTCCTTTGAGATGTTCTCTCTCCGCGCGGCCCTCATGATGGCACTCGCGTCTTCTTTGTCGATTACACCGTGCTCGCCCTGGGCTTGGGCTAGTGCCCTTTCAACTGCCAACCAGCTTTCTATTGCGGATTCATCGGAGAAGATGCGGATCTGATCGGCGTCTCCAGCGAGATGAGTAAGCAAGGAGAACGGACTGCGAGGCTCGGCCGAGAGTCCATCGTGGGGATGTACGGGATCGGCTCCCGATGAAGGTGCTGCACCTGAAGGAGATACATCGTGGGAATGAATGGCTAAGTCCTCCGTATCCTGACCACCCGTGGACCCACTGACGCGGCTTTTGTCGTCGTTCCCAGCTGCGAAGATCTGGTTCATTTCCTGGTGGCCCTAACCGAGTTTGAACGGGTCTCGACTGGCGCCGGAGAGTTCAATCCAGATGGCTTTGGTCACTGTGTACTCCTTGACTGCCTCCTGTCCGCTCTCGCGTCCCCAGCCGCTCGCCCCTGACCCACCAAAGGGGACGTTGGGTGCTACAACACGGTATGAATTCACCCAGACGTTACCCCCACGGACTGCATGGGCGACGCGGTGTCCCTTCCGAATGTCAGTAGTCCAAATCCCAGCAGCCAATCCAAAGGCTGTGGAATTCGCCAAGCGGATCGCCTCGTCTTCTTCTTCGAACTCCAGCACGGCCAAGATCGGTCCAAATACCTCCTTCTGAGCGATTTCCGCGTCTTCGTTCACGTTCTCCAGGATCGTAGGCAGATAGAAGAGGCCACCCTTGGTAGGATCGATTGTTCCTCCCGTGACAATCGTCGCCCCAGCTTGTATGGCACGGTTCACATATCCCGACACCGTTGCGAGTTGAGCCTTGTTGGCCAGGGGGCCCATTTCCGTGTCCGGGGATGTGGGATCACCAAGGACGATATTCCTTGTACGTTCGGCTAGCTTCTTGAGAAGTTCCTGGCGGACTGACTTGTGCACGATGAGGCGTGAACCGGCGACGCAGGTCTGTCCTGAGGCCGCGAAGATTCCCGCGATGACTCCGTTGACCGTTTCGTCCAGATTGGCGTCTGCGAAGACAATCTGCGCCGATTTCCCCCCGAGTTCCAGCAGGGATCGGGCGAAGTGCTTGGAAGCAGATCGCGCTATTTGTGATCCCACCTCGGGAGAGCCTGTAAATGCGATTTGCTTGACCCCCTCGTGTGCCACCAGAGCCTTGGTTGCCTCACTTCCGCTTGAGGTGAGGACGTTGAAGACACCTGAGGGGAATCCTGCCTCGTCGATCCTCTTAGCCAGTTCCAAGGCTGTAACTGGGGTGTACTCCGAAGGTTTCACAACAACCGTGCATCCTGCTGCGAGCAGAGGTGCGAGTTTCCACATCAGCAGCGATAGCGGAGAGTTCCATGGGATGATGGCCGCCACAACGCCCACGGGCTCGTGGCGGGTATAGATCAAGAAGTTTGACCGGTCCGAGGGGATAACCTCTCCCTCGAGTTTGTCAGCGACCCCGGCGAAGTAATAGAGCCACTGGGGCAGGCTCCGCATTTGACCCGAGGTCTCCCGGAGAAGCTTCCCGTTGCCCTTGGTTTCAAGTTCCGACAACACGTCGGCATCCCGTTCGAGAATTTGTGCTAGACGCCGCATTAGGGCGGCTCGTTCAAATCCTGTGGTGGTTCCCCAGGCACCATATTGGGCCCGGGTCGCCGCAGCGACGGCGGCGTTCACGTCCTGGATGCTCGCGTCGGGCACCAAGGCCCATGGCTCGCTGCTGTAGGGATCCAGAGCCTCGAAATAGGCACCGGTGGCGGGAGTGAGCCAGTCACCGTCTATGTAAAGGTCATAACTAGGGAGCGCAGGAGAGGTCGCAGTCACGGGTCAATTCGCTTTCTGATGAGGAATGAAGAGCTAAGCCAACGCGTTCGAAAAGCGCAGAACTAAGCCTCGGAGAGGGCTTGCTGAAGAATGGTGAACCCGACGTCCAAAAGGTCATTGGAAATAGTCAGGGGCGGAAGGAAGCGAATGACGTTGCCGTAAGTGCCGCACGTAAGCAATACGAGGCCTTTGGATCGGGCCAACTCGGCTACACGGTTCGTGTATGCCGCGTCGGGAGCCCCGGTTTCGGCGTTGACGAGTTCTATGGCCTGCATCGCGCCCCGTCCGCGGATATCACCAATGCGCTTCTCAATGGTCTGGATCTTAGTGAGTCGCTCGCGGATAAGGGCTCCGATTTCCCGAGCCCGACCGGCCAAATTGTCGTCGTGATAAGTGCGGATAGTTGCCAACGCGGCCGCGCACGCGATCGGATTTCCCCCATAGGTACCACCAAGGCCTCCAGCGTGGGATGCTTCCATGATTTCCGCCCGACCCGTGACTGCGGACAAGGGAAGGCCTCCGGCGATCCCCTTGGCTGTTGCAATGAGGTCTGGGACGATGCCTTCGTCTTGGGAGGCAAACATGTCCCCTGTGCGGGCGAAACCTGTCTGGATCTCATCGGCGATGAAAACCACATGGTTTGCTTGCGCCCACTGCTCAATTGTCTTCAGAAATCCTGGGGCGGGCACGATAAAGCCACCTTCACCCTGGATAGGCTCGATGATGACGGCAGCCAGATTCGCGGCACCGACTTGCTTTTCAAGCTGGCCGATTGTCCTCTCTGCCGCCTCGCGTCCAGTCAGCCCGTCTCGGTAGGGATACGATGCCGAAACCCGATAAATTTCCGGAGCGAAGGGGCCGAACCCGCTCTTATACGGGGCTGACTTGGATGTAAGCGCCATCGTGAGGTTCGTGCGTCCGTGGTAAGCGTTGTCGAACGCGGCCACCGCTTGCTTACCGGAATAGATCCGGGCGATCTTTATAGCGTTCTCTATAGCTTCCGCGCCAGAGTTGAAAAGGGCAGTGCGCTTTTCGTGATCGCCCGGCGTGATCCTATTCAGCGTTTCTGCAACTTCAACATATCCCTCATAACCGGTCACGCTGAATGAGGTGTGGGTGAACCGAGAGACTTGTTCCACTACGGCTTCGACTACGGATGGTGCCGCGTTTCCGACGCTCGTCACCGCTATTCCCGAAGCCAGATCGATAAGGGAGTTTCCGTCAACATCAACGATCACCCCTCCGCCGGCCGCTTGGACGAAGACTGGAAGGGCGACTGCTACGCCACCAGGCACTGATGTGACTTTGCGTTCCATCAAAGCTCTGGAACGCGGCCCTGGGATCTCCGTGAGGAGCCTAATCTCCTGCGGCAGGGAAGGTCCGCCGCGCGGGATGGTGTCAATTGAAAGGTTCGTGGACATTGAGCAGCTTTCTTTCTCGTGGGGGACATCAAGATGAAATAGCGGCGTTCAACCTGCCTAGGCGTGGCGAAGCCACACCACTGCCGATCCGCGGAAGGTGGGCATTAACTCGCCCTCAGATATGAAACGTTTGGCAGTGCTGCATCCGGTTGGTGCCCACCAGTCGCTCGCAGGGCAGTGCTCGCCCGTCCGGGCTGGAGGCAGGGCGCTCTTCCGGCTAACAGGGCCGGCGTGACGCAGCCGAACCGATATTCGATTGCTCATCAAAGCCCCTTTCTTGATTCGGGCCTCAGTGCGCTTTCAAGGTCTATCGGGTGCTCCGGGGCATTCCGCGAGTTGATGAGTTGGTATGACAGCCTCAGAGGCGGCATCCCGTCGCGTCACCGAACCCCTTCCACGCGAAGTTTCTGATCACGCCTATTCCGATCTTGATAGCGCACTCACAAACGGAGTACACTTTCAGTACAGCAGATACATCAAGATAACTCAAGTACTCACGAGCGCGGGAAGCGGGAGTGCTCCATTGCTAGAGTCTGCTATCAAAATCATCAGATGCGTTGTCCAGGAGGACTCTTTGAGCATTCACCCCGAAGCGAAGCGCAAAAGCGTCGCGAGCAATGGCACCACTGTCACGTACTACGACACGCAAAAGGAAGGTGCCCGGACTTTCGTCCTGCTTCACGGGACGGGAGGAAGTGCAGCTTCTCACTTTGGGACTTTGTTTCCGATGCTCGCGGCCCGTCATCGCGTCATCGCGATCGATTTTGCGCCCACACGAAGCGGAACTGAGGTCACGGTCGACCATTTGGTCACCCAGGTAGCCGCCGTGATTGGCGATGCGCACCCGGGGCGACCGGTGACGCTAGTGGGCTATTCCTTAGGCGCCGTCGTTGCCGCGAAGGTCGCCGCGGTGCATGCTGACCTTGTCGTCAGCCTTGTGCTCGTAGCCGGTTGGATTAAGACCGACCAACAACAACTACTGCGCAATACGCTTTGGTGGAAGCTCCGGAACAGCGGTTCCGATGCTATACGCGAGTTTGTTGTGTATTCCTCCTATGGGGCACCATTTCTTGTCAGCAAATGCGACGCCGACATCGAAACGCTGCTTGAGCGGGTAACCGACGGTCCCGAGCGGGACGCCCACATGCGTCTCAATCGGCGCGTTGACATATCGGAAGCTGTCAGCAGAATTCAGGCTCGGACATTGGTCGTTTCCTGCGACTATGACCAGATGGCCCCGAAACACCAAAGCGAGGCCCTCTTCGGTGCAATCCCCGACGCCCGTCTCGTGAGTATCCCAAGTGGACATGCAGTCGTATTCGAACGCCCAGCACAGCTGTTCAGCATGATTGACTCCTTCGCTACTGAGGCCATGAACTGCCCGTCTGGCAGCGTCTTGGCTGCATCTTCCGTCTGATAACTGCGAACATTTTCACTAAGGAGAATCAAGAATGAGCAGTGACAAAGAAGCACCGAAAGGCGCACTCGAAGTCGTCGATACCATTATCGTTGGAGCAGGCTTCGCCGGCCTCGGGATGGGCACGAAACTTCAGCGTAAGGGGCATGGGAACTTTCTGATCCTTGAGCGTGCCGAGGATGTTGGAGGGACATGGCGCGATAATCGCTATCCCGGAGCCGCGTGCGACGTTCCCTCCCACCTCTACTCCTTTTCCTTCAGGAAAAATCCAAACTGGTCGAGGGCGTTCTCGCCTCAAAGCGAGATTCTTGACTACCTTCGCGCCACCGCCAGGGAGGAGGGGCTGCTGCCGCATATTCGCTTTGGCGCCGAACTGTTGGACGCCCGGTGGGACGAGAACTCCAAAAGGTGGATCATCCGGACACAACGAGGGACCTTCGCCAGCAAGGTATTGATTACCGCTACCGGCCACCTTTCTGACCTAAAAATGCCGGAGATTAGGGGATTGGACGCTTTCGAAGGTGAGCTCTTCCACTCGGCAGATTGGGACGACAATGTGAAGCTCGACGGAAAGCGCATCGGAGTTGTAGGATCGGGAGCCTCTGCCATCCAGATTGTCCCGGAACTGGCAAAGGCCGCCAAGGAACTGGTGGTGTTTCAGCGAAGTGCCCCTTACATCACGCCCCGGCACGACCGTGCATACTCAGAAGTCGAGAAGAGTACCTTCGCAAAGCTTCCCTCGAAAATGGACGAGCTTCGATCGGAGTTCTTCTGGGCAAATGAAGCTCGCTTTGTGGAACGCCAGGCAGTTCCCGCGCTCTTGGATCAGGTCGCTACGATCGCCCTCGACCACATGCACGCACAAGTTCAAGATCCCGAGCTGCGGGCAAAGCTCACGCCTAACTACAAGATCGGTTGCAAGCGCATCCTGAAGTCCAACGATTTCTACCCTGCCCTGACTCGGGAGAACGTCCATCTGGACGTCACGCGCATTGAACAAGTCGACCGAAACGGTGTCCTGCTGGTAGACGGTTCCCGACACGATCTTGATGTGCTCGTCATGGCCACTGGGTTCGAGGCGAGCGATCTCCCCATCTCATACCGCGTCACAGGACGAGACGGAATTATCCTGGCAGATCAGTGGAAGACAGGGATGCAGGCATATGCCACGACTGCCGTACACAATTTCCCTAACCTCTTCATCATGAACGGTCCGAATTCAGGACTAGGCCATAATTCCGTGGTCTACATCATTGAGGCTCAGATCGACTACATAATCGGAGGCCTTCAGCAAATGGAAACTGCTTCTCTCGCCACGCTTGAGGTGTCGGCCTCGGCGGAAGAGGAATACATCCGGCGAGTGGAGGAGCGCAGCGAGGGAACCATCTGGCTGACGGGCGGGTGCCACAACTGGTATGTTGACCCGCGGAACGGACGTTTAACGACCCTCTGGCCCGACTTCGCCCACACTTTCCGCGAGGAGAATGGCGTGTTCGATCCCAAAGCCTATCTCACGGAACTCGAGCCGCGAGAGCCGGAGCTCGCTGGCAGCGAGATGGGAAGGTAAGCGCCGATGAAGATCTCCGGAGCCGTTCTGGAGCAGATCGGCGCCCCCAGCCCGTACCAAAAAAGTCGCCCGATCACGATTTCCGACCTGGATTTGGACCCTCCCGGTGCCGATGAAGTCTTAGTGCAAATTGAGGCCGCTGGACTGTGCCATTCCGACCTGTCAGTCGTGAACGGAAGCCGCAAACGGCCCGTGCCGATGCTTCTAGGACACGAGGCTGCCGGTCGCGTCATGGGCCTGGGCGAAAACGTCCATGACCTGCGCAGCGGCCAACGGGTTGTCATGACATTCCTACCGCGCTGTGGAAGGTGCAACGCCTGCGCCACGGATGGGCAGGTCCCGTGCTCGGTTGGCAGTGCAAGCAACGAGAAAGGGATCCTGCTCAGCGGTGCAGGACGCCTGCATCGTGGCGAAGAAGTTGTCCGGCACCATCTCGGTGTATCAGCCTTCGCCACTCATGCTGTGGTGCACAGAAATTCGCTCGTTCCAATTGCGGACGATGTTCCGGCGGACGTGGCCGCCGTCCTCGGATGCGCAGTCCTTACGGGCGGAGGCGCGGTGCTGAATGCTGCTAGACCAATGCCTGGCGACAGCATCATGGTGGTAGGGCTGGGCGGAGTGGGGATGGCCTCACTGATCACCGCGGCCTCGCTTTCTGATGTGACCGTGATTGGAGTCGACGTCTCGAAGGACAAACTCCAAGTCGCACGGGAACTCGGAGCTTCCAACACGTACACGCCAACTGAGGTCTTGGAGAAAGGAATCACCGCCACGCACACCGTCGAAGCTGCAGGCAGCGCCCGTGCTTTCGAGATGGCCTTTGCCGCAACTGCTCCAGGAGGTCGGACGGTGACGGTTGGACTTCCCTCACCAGAAGCTCGCATCGATATCTCTCCACTGACCATCACTGCACAAGCCCGAACCATCGTAGGTAGTTATCTTGGGTCCGCGGTTCCGGAAAGGGACATCCCGCGCTATGCCGAACTTTGGCGCCAAGGGGTACTGCCGGTCGAGAGACTTATTTCGGGTTACATAGACCTGGGGGACATCAACGAGGGCATGGACGCCCTGGCCAATGCCACCGCTTTGCGCCAGGTTGTCCGCTTCGACTGACCCAACGCGATCCGGTAGAAGCCACAGACGACGAAGTCGCGGAGTGGGAGGGGCACTTCCTCCCGCTCAGGGTTTGGCGGGATCAACAACCCAAGGACAGCCGATCGTCGGGCCTTATCCTAAGGACGGTCCGATCGTGGTCAATCAGCGGGGCCCTAGCAGAGCAGGTTCGGAAGGCTCCTAGCCGAAGTCGACGACGTAGGGGCTTTGCTGGAAGCCCGTGCTTTCGGTAAAGCCTTCGAAGTAGAGGTGACAATTCTCCCATGGATCACGTGGTTGAATGATAGTTCGCTCCATTAGGGGCCTTCCACCCAGAAAGGTTAGAAGATGGCTCGTTCTGAGGCGCCCTTGTCCCTGCGGGAACGGGAGAAACAGAACAAGAAGAGAAGGATTCGGCTGGCAGCCGAGGAACTCTTCAGCGAGAAACCCTTCGCGGAGGTGACAACCAAGGAGTTGGCCGAACGGGCTGAAATAGGCGAAGCCACGCTTTTTCGTTACATGTCCAGCAAGATCGACCTCCTCCTTGCGGTCTATGGGGAGAAGATGGAGACGATTGTGGGGTCAATCGAAGCCAATGATGCTCAGCTTGCCTCGATTCAGGACAGACAGGATCCCTCCTCTTACTTCGAACGCATATACGCCATCTATCAAGCACGATGCCAGTTTTACCGTGAAGATCCCCAGAACGCCGCACTCTACCTCAGTGAGGCGTTCCATGCCGGAAGTTCTTTCGCTGCCAGTTCCATCGCTCTAGGTGATCGGGTGATCCGGCTGGCCACTTCGGTTCTGCAAGAGGGGCAAGATGCGCAAGTGCTCTTCAAAGGCGTTGATGCAAGACTTGTCGCCCAGAACTGCCACGGAATCTACCTACATGAGATCGATAGGACGCCGGTCCGAGGGTTCTCGGTGGAGTCGATATGGGACAGGGTTCAAGTAAGGTTGGCGGTCCAGCTCGAACCGCTCAGGCGGCCCTGCCCCTAGCCCAAGGTCTTTGCCGAAAAGGTGGGTTCCACAGGTGAAGCGCCCGGACTAGGTTGCTCGTTAGAACTGTCCGTGCTGAAGACTGTCGATTGCCAAGGAATTCCTGACGTTTTTCCCAGGGAATTCCCCCGTACCTGATGCAATGTTTTGGGGTCGGGGCGACTCTGAGGTGTAGCTGGTGAAAGTCCGCATCGGGAACAGAAGTAACGCGTAACGACTTTCTTACCGACCGTGCTGGGGCATGTGTCCCGACCGGGACCCTCTGGGAGGACCCGCTCCACGCGGCCAAACACGTGCTGCATCCCCGGCCCGCAGCGCTTGTCCGTGCAACGCATCAATTCTCACCTCTCAGCTCGCTATCGGGCCGGGCCACACCGGACAACTCTGATGGCGGCAGGCGGAAACTTCGACGGATTACGCTCCCCGAGCGCCTTCGCCAGACTCTGCAGCGTCGCTGCGCTCCTGTGTCAATGGCCATTGATTTCTGCCCATAGGGGGCCAGCTGATGTGCCCGCTGGTGGCCAGTAAAACTGCCGGGTGATGGCCAACAGATCTGCCCACTGATTGGTTCGGCGGGGTTGGCCATCGTCGGGTTTTGTTAGTTCAGTTGGGTGACTCCTTTTCCGGCGAGGGCCTGTGTGAGGCGGATGGAGTCGCCGCTGGTCTGGCAGACGTGGGCGTGGTGCAGGAGCCGGTCCACGGTGGCCGTGGCGAGGGTTTTGGGCATGAGTTCGTCGAAGCCGGCCGGGTGCAGGTTCGAGCTGATCGCGACGGAGCGTTTTTCGTAGGCTGCGTCCACGACCCGGTAGAGGCCTTCGGCTGCGTCGGTGGCCACCGGCAGGAGCCCGATGTCATCGATGACCACGAGCTCAGCGCGCAGGATCCTGGTCACGGCGCGGGTGACGCTGTCGTCGGTGCGGTGGGCGCGGATCAGGGCGCCGAGGTCTTCGAGCCGGAACCAGGCAACGCGCATTCCGGCTTCGACGGCTTGCTGGCCGAGGGCTTCGAGGAAGAAGGTTTTCCCGGTGCCGGAGGGTCCGCAGACGACGAGGTTTTCCCTGCGGGTGATCCATTCCAGGGTGCGCAGTGCCTGTTGGGTCGGGGCGGGGATGGAGGAGACTGTCGGGTCCCAGGCGTCGAAGGTTTTGCCTGTGGGGAAGCCTGCTGCTTTGCGGCGGGTGGCGAGCATGGACCGGGCCCGGCCGGCGGCTTCTTCGGTGAAGAGGGCTTTGATGATTTCGGCCGGTTCCCAGCGTTGGGCGCGTGCGGTGGCGATTAGTTCCGGGGCGAGGGCGCGGGCGTGGGGCATTTTCAGTTGCCGCATCAGAGTTTCCAGTTCCGTCGGCAGGGCCGGGGCGGCGGTGTTGGTGGTGGTGACCGGGCTCATCGGTTCTGCTCCTTCACATTCGTTGCGGCTCCGGTATTCAAAGACATGGTGCCCAGCCCGGCCCACGCGCCGGTGCCCTGGGTTAGGGAGCGTGCTTCGTCCGCAGCATGGGTGGTGGTCCGTCTGATGTTGGCGTTCAGGATCGAGGCCAGGTCGCCGTGGGCGAACCGGCCATGCAGTGCTGCGTCGCCCAGGGCCCGGTCCACCGCGGCGGTTCCGGCGATTTTGGCCAGGGTCACGGCCTCGGCCATCTTCACGTTCATCCGCCCCGTCCCGGCAGCGGCCGCTTCCACCAGCCAGGTCGCGGCTCCGTTGCCGATGGCCAGGAACTCTGCCTCGTCAGCGGTGCGGGCCCTGGGCTCGTAGTCGCCAGGGACCTTTGCCCGGGTTCCGGGGAAGTGTTCATCATGGATAGCCGGGCTGCCGGGCCGCGCCCGCCCATGCCGGGCGACTTCGACAGGGCCGCCGGGGCCGTGGTGGATGATGATGATCTGCTCGTCGGGTCCGGTGCCGTGGGTCCGGACGAACACCCGGGCTCCGAGTAGGTGAGCCGGGACGGAATACTGGGCGTTCTCGAACGTCACCATCGGGGTGTTCTCCGGAACGGTCCGGGCGAGCCCGAACGCGACCGTGTGCGCGGTATCCGGGATCCGGTGCAGCCGGGGTGCTTCCTCGGCCAGCACGGCGGCGGGCTTGCGCCGGATGATACGGTGCTCACGGTTGTTCACCTCGTCCATGAAGGCCCCGCAGGCCGCCTCCAACTCGGCGAAGGAGGCATATTCGCCCCGCAGGTTGGTGTCCGTGGGCACGAGGTCGGCCTTGGCCAGTTTCACTGAGGCTTCCACTCCGCCTTTGGTGGCGGGGTCCGCGGGCTGGCAGGTCAGCACGGTGACGCCGTAGTGGCGGGCGAAGTCCAGCGTCTGCTGGTTTCGCACCGGCACCCCGGCAACATGGGCGGTGGTGACAGTCTTCTCGTTGTCCGTCAGGACGTAGGTCGGTGCCCCGCCTAGGATCCTGAAGCACCGGTCCAGGGCCGCGAACACGCTCGGCGCGGTCCGGTCCCGCAGTGGGATCACGATCCTGAACCTGGAGAACGCCAGCCAGGCGACGAACAGGATGGTCTTCACCCCGTTGATGCGCGGTCCGTCGCCGAAGTCGTACTGCAGCCACATCCCCGGCTCGGTAATCCAGGGCCGGTGGACGCGGGTATGTCCCAGCCGCCAGGCGGCCTTGACTTGGGCGATTGCCCGGCGGGTGGACCGCTCCGAACCCGTATAGCCCAGGGCGAGCAGTTTCTCGTGCGCTTTGTCGGCGCGGATCCGGCCCTTGGACGACTCAACCCATTCCTCGATCTTGGGCAGGAACGCGTCAGTGACACGGTCTCGGGGTGCTGGCTCGGCGATGGGCCGGCCGGCGTCCCGGGCCGCAACATGTCTGGCCACGGTGTGGTGGGAACAGCCGGTCAGTTCCGCCGTGGCACGCAACGATCCGGTCAGATCGTAGGCAGCAAGAATTTCCATGATTTCTCCGTCAGACTTCATACAGGGCCTCTTCCTGGGACGACATTTGGTGCGACTAGACACCGTCATCAAATCCCGGGGAGAGGCCCCTGCCGCTTAAGACGCGGCAAGTTCAGTAAGGAAGTGGGCAGATCTCATGGCCACCGGTGGGCAGTTCTACTGGCCATCAGTGGGCATTTACGTGGCCGCCTACGGGCAGTTTTTCATGGCCGCCAACACTCCTGGTGCCTTCTGACAGGACACGAGATTTGCCTGCACCGCGGCGGAACCGCCACGAAGTCAGAAGGCAGCAGCGGGCCCGGTTCGACAGGAAACGAACTCTAGGTTCTCCGGAACGTTCGAAATGCGCGAATTCAGCAAGCTGTGTGAAGTCGAACGATGTTGGTCACACAGTTTGTGGGTCGCCTAAGCCGTGCGTACGGAGAAGACTTGGTAAGCGCAAGGCAAGGGAGAGACGCTCTGGTGTGCGTGACAATTCGAATTCGAGAAGATTCGTGAAGATTCGTGAATTCGGTGTATCTGACTGTGTTTTCGGCAGACAGATTTCCGAAATATGGGCAGAGAGAGAAATGTTGTCAAAATCGCACACGCCATGGGTGGGCACGCTGAAAAACCCCGAAACTGCGCCTCCCCCGCATTCGTGGCTCAGCCCGAAGCTGACCGTGATCGTCAACTGTTTCCCTGACCGCCTGGTGCCAGGCCGCGGGTTCAGCCGAGGGGCAGTGAGAATTCTTGGCCGTATCTACCTTCCCGTGACCGGCGCAATCAAAGCGCCCGGTAGTCTCCCAATGGGCGTTCATGTCTGAGACACATCCGATGGCTGTGGGACTCTTGGGTGCGGGAATGACCGGCAGCGGGTGGGCCGCGCGCTTCCTTCTCAACGGAGTGGATGTGCGCTTGTATGACCCCGACAGTGAGGCGGTTGATCGCTTGCGCCAGACGGTCGCCGATGCGCGCCGGGCATATCAACGCTTAACGCTGTTTTCACTGCCCGCCGAGGGGGCGTTATCGGTCGTTGACTCGGTCGCCGAAGCGGTGCGCGATGTGGAGCTCGTACACGAATCCGCACCCCAGCATCTGGAGTTGAAGCAGCAGTTGCTCGCAGAGGCAAGCCAAACGGCGGCGGTCGGTACAATCATTTGCTCCTCAACCTCGCATTTTCGGCCGTCGCTTCTGCAGTCAAGCATGGAGCACCCCGAGCGCTTCCTCATCGCGCAACCGGCCCAACCCGTGTATTTGCTCCCTCTAGTTGAATTGTGCGCCGGAGAAGGCACGTCGCCCGACGCTCTTGTCCGAACAGCGGATTACCTCCGGGCGGTGGGAATGCACCCGACCGTGGTGCGTAAGGACTTGGATGGGCTCATCGCGAATCGGCTGCGCGACGTGATCTCGCGCGAAGCGGAGTCGCTAATTCATAACAACCTCGCGACGAGTGAGGAAATTGACGATGCCATCCGCTACTCCTTGGGGCTGCACCAGATAGATGCTAGTGAGCCTAGCGAGAAACGCGACGACCGTCTTGTGGCACTCCTGCAGAGCCTTCGTTCACAGCACTACGGCCCAGGGGAGACCGTCGCGCGGTGGGAACAGGGGTTGCGTGCTCGCACTTCCCAACCGGTCCAAGATTCCGGACCTGTGCGAACGGTCGGAGAAATACCACCCAACTGGATCGACAGCAACGGTCACGCTACCGAGAGCACCTATCTTTTGCTCTGCAGCAATGCCATAGGCACTCTCGTACGTCGTATTGGCATGACTGGGGAGTACTTGCAAAAGCAGGGCACCTACTACACGGTGGAGTCACATCTTTCGCACCTCGGTGAGTTGGACGTCGGTGACCGCGTCGAGGTGCGCACGCAAATTCTCGGCGCCGATGAGAAGCGCCTGCACTTGTTTCACGTAATTACCCGCGATGGCGACAAAGCCCCGTCGGCCGTGGGTGAACAGATGCTTATCCACGTGGACTCGGCCACCAGGCGAAGCTCACCGGTAGAAGACCCTGTACAAGGACAACTGCAGGAATTGGCGCTCTTGCACGCGAAATTGCCTCAACCGGAGCGCGCTGGCGCAAGCATCCGGATGCGCCGACCAAAAGAACGCGCCAACTCATTGCCGGAAGGCGGAACGAAAGGATGAAGATGAAGCTGCTTTCAGAGGCATTCATCACCTGTGCGATAACTGGGGGTAGCCCGGCGAGGAAGCCCAATGTCCCGGTCACACCTAAACAAATCGCCGACTCGGCCATTGAAGCGGCACAGGCTGGTGCCGCCGCTGTACACATTCATGTGCGCGATCCCGAGACCACAGACGGCTCGCGCGACCCGGCCCTCTATCGCGAGGTGGTGGAGCGCATTCGAGCATCGAATGTGGATGTGGTAATTAACCTGACAGGTGGCATGGGATGCACGGTCGTATTGGGCGGTGGGGAAACACCACTTCCGGCTACAGCTGCATCGACCGTCGTGGGACCCATCGAGCGGCTCGTTCACGTCGCAGAGCTGCGCCCTGAGATCTGCTCACTGGATTGCGGGTCCCTCAACATTGGGGGCGAGACTGTCATGGTCCACACCGAAGGGATGGTGCGAGCGATGGCTGAACACGTCCGAGAACTCGGCGTGCGTCCCGAGCTCGAGGTGTTCGACATCGGTCAGCTTGAGATCGTTCATGATTTGATCAAGCAAGGACTCCTTGACGACGACCCGCTGATCCAGCTGTGCATGGGGATTCCCCACGGTGCGCCGGCCGATCTACTTACATTGATGGCGATGGTGCACCAACTGCCACCTCGGGCTGTCTACTCCGCCTTCTCAATCGGGCGAATGCAGTTCCCCTTCGCGGCGTTGGCCCCTTTGGCTGGTGCGAACGTACGGGTAGGACTGGAGGACAACCTATACCTTTCCCGAGGCCGTTTGGCGACCAACGCGGAACTCGTGCAGCGGGCGGGCCAGCTTCTCGAACACATGGGCGTGCGAGTCATGGGCCCCGATGAGATGCGGGAAAAGCTTCGACTGAAAGCCCAGGGCTGACAATGGGATTTCAGTGTGATCGGTGGAAGCCCAATGTCTAAAAGTTCAACACCGGCCCCTCAGAAGATGCCGGAAGCGATTGGGCTACTCGGCGGAGGTGTCATCGGCGGTGGGTGGGCCGCCCGATTCATCCTCAACGGCGTCGACGTTCGCCTTTATGACCCAGCACCCGACGCCGTCGAGCGCGTGCAGCAAAGCCTTGAGAGGGCACGGCGCGCCTTTGAACAGCTAACAAGCGTTGTGCTGCCAAGGGAGGGTTCCCTGACAGTAGTGCATTCGGTCGCGGAGGCGGTGCGCGGCGTGGAACTTGTGCAGGAAAACACCCCTGAGCGCCTGGAACTCAAACAGCAGGTTCTCGCGGAAGCCTGCCGGGGGGCGGCACCCGAAACATTGATCTGCTCCTCGACCTCGGGTTTCCGGCCGTCGCTCCTGCAAGCTGATATGCCCCGGCCCCAGCGGTTCGTTGTCTCTCACCCGTTCCATCCGGTGTACTTACTTCCCCTCGTTGAACTGTGTGCCGGCGAGCGAACGGAGCCCGATACAGTCGAGCGGGCGTCTGATATCTATCGGGCTGTGGGGATGCACCCGCTAGTGGTGCGCAACGAGATCCACGGCTTCATAGCGAACCGGTTGCAGACGGCGGCATGGCGCGAGGCGCTGTGGCTGGTGCACGATGGGATTGCGAGCGTGGATGAGATAGATGACGCGGTCCGCTACTCCTTCGGATTACGCCTGCCGGTCCTGGGGCCCATGATGACTTACTTCGCCGGTGGCGGCGAGACCAATATGCGCGCCTTCATGAAGAAGTGGGGGCCCGGGAACAAAGATTCTTCCAAGCTCGAAGCTATACCCGAGTACACAGACGCCTTCGTCAACATGCTCGCTGACCAGGCAGAAGCGCAGGCGTCGGCCGAGAACATGACTGTATCCCAGTACCAAGAGATACTCGACGAGGGTGTCGTGGCGGTACTGCAAGGTTTGAGATCCCACGCCTTTGGTCCTGGCGAGACGCTTGCCCGATGGGAGGAGTCGGTACGCAATCGCACATCGGTGACCCTTACCACGCCTAGGGAAACTGAGCTAAGCGGTCCTCCCGGGGGAGTGATTGCGCAGCCCCAAGGCCGAGGCTGAGGAAGGCACGGACTGCACAGTACAGCATGCCCCAGATTGCGGCGTGCTGTACTGTGCAGCGCTCAACCTTCAGTGCTTGAGCCGCTTGGAGCCCGCAGGATCTTGCAGACCTTGATATGTAGGTCCAGCAGCATGGTTGAGCGGCTTATGGCGTTTGAGTTTGCAGGGATGCTCATCCTTTTGCTCCGGAATTAGGTATTGAAGGTGTTGGCGAATTTGTTCCACTGGTGGCTTGAGTTGAACGACCGCGAAGCGGCATCGCGCGGCAGCGACCCTCAAAGCCCAAGTCTCAAGTGAGGAATCCCTGGCGTTCAACGGCAAGGATCTCAAGACATCCACGTTGCCACCTTAGTTGAGACAGGCCATCAGAAGACTGTGATTGCTTGGCACTAAATAGAGATCAAACGAAACGATGTGGACTCCGTGCCCCCCGGAACTGAAGAGAATCATTGCCCTGCGCTCCCGCAACATAATATGAAGCTGGGCGCACTGGGCTCACGAAATTTTCGCCTCCTGGCGATCGGTTTCCTGCTGTCCAACACCGGCTGGTGGATGCTCTTCACCGCGCAGAGCTGGCTTGTCCTCAGCCTAACCAATAGTCCCGCCGATGTGGGTCTTACTGGTGCGTTAGTCTATCTGCCTTCTGTAGTGCTCGGCATGGCCGGCGGGGTCCTTGCCGACCGCTATTCAAAGCACCGGATAGTGCTGTTCTACTACGCCGGATGGGCGACGCTGACGGCTCTTCTCGCCACACTCACCCTTTCGGGCACAGCGCTGCTGTGGCACATACAGCTGATTATGGCGGGCATCGGCATCGTGATGGCAGTCGGTTATCCAGCCTTTCACCCTATGGTCGCCGAGACCGTCAAGCCGGGCCAGCTGCGCAGTGCAGTCAGCTTCATCTCATCCACAGTGCAACTCGCGGCGCTGGCAGGTCCTGCGTCGGCCGGGCTTCTAATTAACGTGGTAGGGCCCGGGGGAACGCTGCTGGTCGCCACACTCTGCTATGTGGTGCCTCTCCTCACGCTAACCCTAATGCGTATGGAGGAGTTGCAGATCCTTCCACCGACACCAGCTGAGCGTGGGCAGGTGCGTGCAGGAGTGCGCTACGCGTTGAGGAGGCCAGATGTGCTGTGGCCGACGATCATGATTGGCCTGTTCGGGATGTTCACCACCAACCTGCCGGTAACACTGGCCGTCTATGCCAAGTCAGTCTTCGAATCAGGCCCTGGCGGGTATGGGGTTCTCACAGCAATCGTGGCCGGCGGCGCGCTGGTTGGAACGATCATTTCCGCCCAGCAATCCCGAACACGTCTCCGTACCCTGGTGTTATTTGGGCTGCTGCTTGCCGCGCTCTACATCGTTGCGGCGTTTGCGCCCAATCAACTCATCCTTTGCGCCCTGTTGCTTGGCATCGGTGCCTTCACTGTGCTCTTGCAGACCTCATGCAACTCGACAGTTCTGTTGGCGGCCCACGGTAGCATCCGCGGACGGGTCATGAGCATCTATGTAACGGTCTGGTTCTGCGGCACAGCAATCGGCGGACCGCTGCTGGGGAACATCGTTCAGCATCTCGGCCCTCAAATAGGAATGCTGATGGCTGGCGTATTGCCCGGAACCGGCACATTGTTGATTGCCGTTGTCCTCGCCACCCGTTTGCGGGGCTCAAGCCGCTCGTCAATCCAGCGGTGGGCCGCTTCCCCCCAACAACCTTTAGCTGGATGGGACGAATCCGCTAAGCCGCCTCGCGGAAGGCTGGCTGCCGACCCATGGGTAGGTCTGTATTTTGAGACAGAAACCGAACGACATCCCACGCCGCCTTTCACGGCGAGCCCGCCCCTTTAGGCGCCGACACGTCAGAAGAGACAGACGCCAGAATCCGCAAACTGACAGCTTCGATCCGAAAACCGAACTGGTTGAACTCGTCCTGATCTAACGCCGATAAAATGGACGTTTCGTCGGCCTGTGCCGGGGGAGAGGCCGCCAATGGCGCATCGTTCCTGGAGGAGTTAGGCTAGCGCGGCTTGTAGACGTCGGACCGGTGTTCGATGCGGTGGACGTACAGGGTGTGTTCTTGGATGTCGAGGGTGAACAGCACCCTGTAGTCGCCGCGCCGGGCGGTGCGGAGTCCGAGGAGTTCGTTCGTGAGGGGTTTGCTCAGTCGGTGGGGGTTCTCGGCGAGTGCGCCGGTGACGAATTCGACGATCGCGGTTGCTGCTTTCTTCGGTAGCCGCCGGAAACCCTTCAGTGCCGGGTTGGTGACCTCAATGTTCCATGGTGAGGGGCCGGTGGATTCTGCGCCGGTCACCGCGGTCGCAGACCGAATTCACGGCGGAGGTCTGCGCTGCTGGTCGTGTTGCCGCCGGCGATGTCGCGCCGGGCCTGGTCCAAGTCTTCGCGGATGCCCGGCTGGGAGAGCCAGTGGATGGTTTCCTGCAGGGATTCCAGGTCGTCGGCGGACATCAGCACCGCTGACGGGTGTCCGTGCCGGGTGATCTGGATGATCTCGTGCGTCGTGTCTGCTTCCTCCACGAGGGCGGACAGCTTGTCCTTGGCTTCGCTGAGCGGTACCGTTCTCATGAAGGAAATTATAGCCTTATATCAGGCCATCAACTAGCCTGACTTTTAGCCGATAATGGACGTTTCGTCAGTCTGAAGCTAGCCGGCATTCACCCAAATGCCCCACAGCCCGGAGCCGGGGCCGATCAAATAGGCCGCCGGCAACGACGAGGCACCACCACCGGACTACCCCCGGCCACTTTGACAAGGAAGACGGCCCAGGCCGGAACGTCGTCGAACTGAACTTCAATCATTCAAGCAGTGGCGCGGGCTGGCCACCCGCTGCCACAATCTCGCCCTCAGCTAACGTCGCCGTCCTCCGCGCCGTCAGCATCTGACTGACTGCCTTAGTGGACGCTCCCTGGATAAGTCCCGGGCGGCTGCGAAGGCCCGCATGTAGAGCAGATTGCGGTGAGCTTCGGGCGGGGTGCAAGGTGCGGGAAGGTGAAGAGTGTCGGGCCCGCGCGGAAGTGAAGGTATTCAGAAGCGATGGGCTCCTTGAACACTTTGCACAGGGTCGGGCACTGCCCCCGCCTGTTGTGCTGCTGAGGGTCACGGGTCCTGCACCTAGGCCCCGGCAGCCGCGCGGGAGGTTCCGTGACGGTTTACGACACGGCGTGACGCCCGGTGTCCGTGGGTGACCCAGGGCGTAGTCGGGCGTTGATTGGGATCCGTGCGGGTCCGTAGTGTCATGCCATGCCGCCGTTCCGGCGCAGGTGTATCAGTCCGCAGCGCCGCCACAAGTCCTGCATTGTGATCGCACTCCTGCGCACACCTGTCCCACGGGAGGATTCGGCGGCACCGCCCCCGGCCTCGTAACTACGGCCCCAGCCGGCCTCCGCCTCGATCAGAGAAAGACCCCATGGCCAACACCCAGCTCCTCTCGGACGGGCCTGTCCGGCTCGGCGAATCCCTGCGCGCCAAGCGCCGCGTGCTCTCCTCAGCGTTAGTCGGCACCACGATCGAATGGTACGACTTCTATCTCTACGGCACAGCGTCCGCGCTCGTCTTCGCCCATCAGTTCTTCCCCGACGCCTCGCCGATCATGGGCATCCTGGCCTCGTTCGCGACCTACACCGTGGGCTTCGTCGCGCGCCCCCTCGGCGGCATCATCGCCGGGCACCTCGGTGACCGCATCGGCCGCAAGTCGCTGCTCGTCGGCTCGCTTCTGACCATGGGAACCGCATCGGTCCTGATCGGGCTGCTGCCGACCTACTCGGCCGTCGGCCTGCTGGCGGTCGTTGGCCTCGTGGCACTGCGCTTCATCCAGGGCCTCTCGGCCGGGGCCGAGTGGGGCGGTTCGGCGCTGCTCTCTGTCGAGCACGCCCCGGCCTCGCGGCGCGGCCTCTTTGGCTCCTTCACGCAGGCGGGCTCCGCAGCGGGCATGCTCCTGGCGACCACCACGTTCGCCGTTGTCCAAGGCGTGCTGACCCCGGAGCAGTTCCAGGCGTTCGGCTGGCGCATCCCGTTCCTGCTCTCCGCGCTGCTCGTGGCCGTCGGTCTGTGGATCCGGCTCGGCGTCGGGGATGCCGAGGAATTTACGGAGCTGCGCGAGCAGAAACGCGTGGCCGAGCACCCTGTCCGCCGCGTCCTGCGCGAACATCCCCGCGGGATCCTGGTCACCATTGGCCTGCGTCTCGTCCAGCCTGCCCTGTACAGTCTCATCACCGTCTACATGCTGGGCTATCTCAAGGCGCGGCGGGATGACACCGGCTCGGCACTGACAGCGGTCCTGATCGTCTCCGCCGTCGGTATAGTCTCCGGCCCGTTCTGGGGCTGGCTCTCAGATCGGATCGGCCGGCGCCGCATGGCTGTGGCGAGTGCGATCGGGATCGGCGTCTTCATCTGGCCGTTCTTCTGGTTCCTCGACCACGGCTCCCTCGCGCTCTTGCCGCTGGTGCTGCTGCTCGGGATGAACGTTCTCCACGATGCCATCTACGGACCCCAGGCTGCGTGGTTCGCCGAGCAGTTCCCGGTTGACCTGCGCTACAGCGGTGTCTCCTTCGGCTATCAGGTAGGGACGGTCCTTTCCGGCGGCATCACCCCGTTCGTGGCCGCTGCGCTGCTCGAAGCCGGAGGCGGGGAGCCGTGGCTTATCTGCGGGTTCTTCGTCCTCCTCGCAACGCTCTCCACCGTCGCGGCCCTCGCCGCGAAGGATCCCGCCCGCCGGCAGGCTCCTGCCGCCTTCGCCGAATACACCAGCGTGCCCTGAAGC
>NZ_JBYSXB010000039.1:0-48995 GCF_058781765.1 Arthrobacter sp. FW306-1B-G06A
GCCCGGGGCTGCCCCGCCGGGGAGCTCGTCCCGTCCCGGTTCCGGGCCAAAGCCCGCACCTGGCGCGAACGCCACCACCCCGTCAGCATCGAAGAACGCCACACCACACGAGCCGCGGAGCGGCGGGTCGAATACCTCCCGGACCGCGACGGCATGGCCTGGCTCTCCGCCCACCTTCCCGCCGACACCGCGGCCGGGATCTGGGAACGGACCACCGCCGCCGCCCGCGCCCTTCAAGGCCCCCACGAGGCCCGGACCCTCGCCCAACTCCGCGCCGACGTCACCGCCACCTGGCTCCTCGCCAACACCGGCTCCGCGACGGTCGACGGCGGACTGCCCGACGGCGGCACGGGCGACGGCGGTTCGCGAGCCAGCGGCACGGGCGCCCGACGAGTTGAACCGGGGCTGGCAGGGCCGGTTCCATCCCCGAGGGCGCAGGTCCTGATCACCGTCCCGGTCCTGTCCCTGCTGGGCGCCACGGACGAACCGGCCACGCTCGACGGGTACGGGCCGATCCCGCCCTCCATGGCCCGGGCACTGGTCGCCGACGGCGCCGACTCCTTCCACCGGGTCTTGACCGACCCCCGCGACGGCGCCCCGCTGGAAATCGGACGCACCAGCTACCGCCTCACCACAGCCCAGCGCAAATGGCTCCGGCTCCGCGACGGCAAGTGCCCCTTCCCAGGCTGCAACAACCACTCCCTGGACAACGAAGCAGACCACCTCCTGGCCTGGGCCGAGGGAGGCACCACCGGCATCTCCAACCTCGGCCAGCCCTGCCCCAAACACCACCGCCTCAAACACACCACCGCATGGACCCCCACCCCGGCCAGCAAAGACAATCCCCCCGGGTGGACCTCACCCTCACACCGGCACTACCCCAGCGAACACCAGGACTGGGAACCACCCCACTGGCCACACCACCTCCCGACCGGCCAGGAACCGGACACCCTCCCTGACCTGGACCCGCCCGCATTTCAGGAACCGGAACTGCCCGCGGATCCGTTCCCGGACTGGAACTCCTTCACGGCCGCGCACCCATGGCCCGACGCCGATTCCGACGATCCAGGCGATCCGGGCTGGCTAAGCGAGCCCACCTTCCTCGACGACCCCTTCCCGGAATACGCCGCGCACCAAAGCGCCTGACCACCTGGTAGTCCAGAGAGGGGACACCGGCCGGCAGCCTCTGCACGCTCTCGTGACGGCGCGGCGAGGCTGCGCGTCCTAGTAGGCTCAAGCCACAAATGATGAACAGGAGGCTGAGGTGGCCGAGACGTCCGTGCACGAGATAGTTGCCGAGCTGGCCGCGCTCGAGGACCCGAAAGCACGCGCGGTGAACGAGAAACACGGTGACGATCACGGTGTGAACCTCGGCAAACTGCGCGCGCTCGCGAAGCGGTTGAAGACGCAGCAGGAACTCGCGCACCAGCTCTGGGCGACCGAAGACACGGCGGCCAGACTGCTCGCGATCCTGGTCTGCCGCCCGAAGGCGTTCGAGCGCGATGAGCTGGACGTCATGTTGCGTGCTGCACGTGTACCCAAAGTGCACGACTGGCTCGTCAACTACGTGGTGAAGAAGAACCCGCATTGCGAGGAGCTCCGCCTTGCCTGGTTCGCTGATCCGGATCCCGTAGTTGCGAGCGCCGGCTGGGCGCTGACTACTGAACGCGCTTCAAAGAATCCCGAGGGCCTGGACCTTGCAGGATTGCTCGATGTGATCGAGGCCGAAATGAAAGACGCCCCGGATCGCCTGCAATGGGCCATGAACCACTGCCTGGCCCAGATCGGAATCGAACACGCCGGGCACCGCGCCCGCGCTATCGACATCGGTGAGCGCCTGGAGGTGCTCAAGGATTACCCGACTCCCCCGAACTGCACCTCTCCGTTCGCGCCCATCTGGATCACTGAAATGGTGCGCCGACTAGATAAGTAGGTATTGGGGAAGGAAATAACGAAGCTGCCCCCGCACGGATTTCCGTGCGGGGGCAGCTTCGTTGACGGCTAAGACGACCGACGCCGAGGAAATGGAACTAGAACTCCCAGTCCTCATCCTCAGTGTTAACAGCCTTACCAATGACGTAAGACGACCCCGACCCCGAGAAGAAGTCGTGGTTCTCGTCAGCGTTAGGTGACAGGGCCGACAGGATGGCCGGGTTTACGTCGGTGACGGACGCCGGGAACATCGCCTCGTAGCCGAGGTTCATGAGGGCCTTGTTGGCGTTGTAGTGCAGGAACTTCTTGACGTCCTCGGCTAGGCCGACGCCGTCGTAGAGGTCGTGCGTGTACTGGACTTCGTTTTCGTACAGCTCGAAGAGCAGTTCGAAGGTGTAGTCCTTGATTTCCTGGCGCTTCTCCTCGGAGACCTTTTCGAGGCCCTTCTGGAACTTGTAGCCGATGTAGTAGCCGTGCACGGCTTCGTCGCGGATGATCAAGCGGATGAGGTCTGCCGTGTTCGTGAGCTTGGCACGGGAGGACCAGTACATCGGAAGGTAGAACCCGGAGTAGAACAGGAACGATTCCAGCAGCGTCGAAGCGACCTTGCGCTTCAGGGGATCGTCGCCCTGGTAGTAGTCCATGACGATCTGCGCCTTCTTCTGCAGGTTCTCGTTCTCGAGGGACCAGCGGAAAGCGTCGTCGATCTCCTTGGTGGAGCATAGGGTCGAGAAAATCGACGAATACGACTTCGCGTGCACCGACTCCATGAAGGCAATGTTGGTGTACACGGCCTCTTCGTGCGGGGTGATCGCGTCCGGGATCAAGGAAACCGCGCCAACCGTGCCCTGGATGGTGTCCAGCAGGGTCAGGCCCGTGAAGACGCGCATGGTGAGCTGCTGCTCGTCCGGCGTCAGGGTGTGCCAGGACTGGACGTCGTTGGACAGCGGCACCTTCTCCGGCAGCCAGAAGTTGTTGACCAGGCGGTTCCAGACCTCCACGTCCTTGTCATCCTGGATGCGGTTCCAGTTGATCGCTTCGACGTGGCTAAGCAGCTTGACCTTCTCGGTCATTTCGTCCCCTTAACGTTTGTGTTCTTTAAGGTAAGCGTACGACGCCGGGCGCTCGCCCGGCGTCGTACTCTTCAGTTTTGAGGCGCGGCGGCTGCCGCAAATAAGCAACCGTTATCGGTTACAGCATGCAGGAAACGCAGCCCTCAACTTCGGTCCCTTCCAGCGCTAGCTGGCGGAGGCGGATGTAGTAGAGCGTCTTGATGCCCTTGCGCCATGCGTAGATCTGCGCCTTGTTGATGTCACGCGTGGTGGCGGTGTCCTTGAAGAACAGGGTCAGGGACAGGCCCTGGTCCACGTGCTGCGTGGCCGCGGCGTAGGTGTCGATGATCTTCTCGTAACCGATCTCGTACGCGTCCTGGTAGTACTCCAGGTTGTCGTTCGTCAGGTAAGGGGCCGGGTAGTAGACGCGGCCGATCTTGCCTTCCTTGCGGATCTCGATCTTCGACGCGACCGGGTGGATCGACGACGTCGAGTTGTTGATGTAGCTGATGGAACCTGTGGGCGGGACGGCCTGCAGGTTCTGGTTGTAGATGCCGTGCTCCATGACGGAAGCCTTCAGCTCGCGCCAGTCGTCCTGCGTGGGAATGTGGATGCCTGCGAAGAGCTCGCGGACGCGCCCGGTCTCCGGGGCCCATTCCTGATCGGTGTACTTGTCGAAGAACGTGCCACTGGCGTAGGTGGAGTTCTCGAAGCCGCCGAAGGGCTGGCCGGTCTCGATGGCCAGCTTGTTCGAGGCACGGAGAGCGTGGAACAGCACCGTGTAGAAATAGATGTTGGTGAAGTCCAGGCCCTCTTCGGAACCGTAGTGGACGTGCTCACGGGCAAGGTAGCCGTGCAGGTTCATCTGGCCGAGGCCGATGGCGTGGCTCTGGGCGTTGCCCTGCGCGATGGACGGCACCGAGTTGATGTAGGACATGTCCGACACCGCACTGAGGGCCCGGATGGACGTCTCGATCGAGAGGCCAAAGTCCGGGGAATCCATGGTCTTGGCGATGTTCATCGAACCAAGGTTGCAGGAGATGTCCTTGCCGACCGTCTCGTAGCTGAGGTCCTCTGCGTAGATGGACGGCGTGGACACCTGCAGGATCTCCGAGCACAGGTTGCTCATGGTGATCTTGCCCGCGATCGGGTTGGCCCGGTTCACGGTGTCCTCGAACATGATGTACGGGTAGCCGGACTCGAACTGGATCTCCGCGAGGGTCTGGAAGAACTCGCGGGCGCTGATCTTGGTCTTCTTGATCCGGGAGTCGTCCACCATCTCGTAGTACTTCTCGGTGACCGAGATGTCGGAGAACGGGACGCCGTAGACGCGTTCGACGTCGTACGGGGAGAAGAGGTACATGTCCTCGTTCTTCTTGGCCAGCTCGAACGTGATGTCCGGGACGACGACGCCGAGGGACAGCGTCTTGATGCGGATCTTCTCGTCGGCGTTTTCACGCTTGGTGTCCAGGAATCGGTAGATGTCCGGGTGGTGGGCGTGCAGGTACACGGCACCCGCACCCTGGCGGGCACCGAGCTGGTTGGCGTAGGAGAAGCTGTCTTCGAGGAGCTTCATGACCGGGATGACGCCGGAGGACTGGTTTTCGATCTGCTTGATGGGGGCGCCGTGCTCGCGGATGTTGGTCAGCGAGAGGGCCACGCCACCGCCGCGCTTGGACAACTGCAGCGCCGAGTTGATGCCGCGGGCGATCGACTCCATGTTGTCTTCGATGCGCAACAGGAAGCAGGAGACCAGCTCGCCGCGCTGGGCCTTGCCGGCGTTGAGGAACGTGGGCGTGGCGGGTTGGAAGCGGCCGTCGATGATTTCGTCGACGAGGCGGCTGGCCAACTCCTCGTTGCCGCGGGCAAGGTGCAGGGCAACCATGCAGACACGGTCTTCGTAGCGCTCCAGGAAACGCTTGCCGTCGAAGGTCTTGAGCGTGTAGGAAGTGTAGAACTTGAAGGCGCCGAGGAAGGTCTCGAAGCGGAACTTCTTCTTGTAGGCGCGGTTGAACAGGTCACGGATGAAGTTCATCGTGTACTGATCGAGGGTCTCGCGCTCGTAGTACTGGTTCTTGACCAGGTAGTCCAGCTTCTCTTCCAGGTCGTGGAAGAAAACGGTGTTGTTGTTCACGTGCTGCAGGAAGTACTGGTGCGCGGCCTCGCGGTCGGCTTCGAACTGGATCTCCCCGTTCGGACCATAGAGGTTCAACATGGCATTGAGCTCATGGTAGCCAAGGCCCTTGTAGGCCTCCGGCAATGGCTTCTTGACCTTGGCGGTGTCCATAGCGCCCTTGGTTACTTCTGTATCTGCGACAGTCGTGTCCAAAACTTTTCCAATCCTTGATTGACCCGGTCAACATCTTCCGGAGTCCCCATGAGTTCGAATCGATAAAGAAGCGGAACCCGGCATTTGGTGGCGATGATGTCTCCCGCCATGCAGTAGTTTTCCGCGAAGTTGGTGTTTCCTGCTCCGATGACGCCGCGGATCAGTTCCCTGTTCTGCGGGTTGTTCAGAAACCTGATGACTTGCTTGGGCACCGATCCTTCGCCATTCGTGCCGCCATACGTGGGCAGCACCAGGACGAAAGGTTCCAGTGCGAGCAGCGGTGCGTCCTTGGCATGGAGCGGGATGCGTTCCGCGTCGACGCCGAGCTTCTGGACGAAGCGCTTGGTGTTCTCAGATGTGGAGGAAAAGTAGATGAGGTGACTCCGCGTGCTGACGGCTTCAGCGTTCAGTTGAGCAGTTGCTGTTGCCAGCGCTGCCATGGGAGTCACCTCGACTACATTGGAATACTTTGTTGTTGTGGCGGAGTCCTGAAAAACTACGCTACCGAAGCGGCAGCCAGCGCCAGCTCTTCGATCTTGTCCGGACGGAAACCTGACCAGTGGTCCTGCTCGGTCACCACGACGGGGGCCTGCATGTATCCAAGGGCCTTCAGGCGCTCAAGGGCCTCGGCATCCTGTGAGATGTCAACGCTCTGGTAGGCGATGCCCTTTTTGTCGAGTGCACGGTAGGTTGCGTTGCACTGAACACAGGCCGGCTTCGTGTAAACCGTAACAGTCATGGTCCCTGTCCCCTTTGTTGAAGTCTTTGCTCTTCGCTTGGCAGGCCCCGACCGGAACTGATTCCGACTCCGATGCTGGCCCGCTGACCGCCTAGGCGGCCGAACTCTTCTATTCACGTCTTGCATTCATGTCTTGCATGTCTTGTGCTGGTTTCCCGCTCAATCCGTAAATCGATACTACATGTAGTGCAAGCGCCTCAGCGGAACCCCAAGATGATGTATTACAAGTATGTCATTTTACGCACCGGTAGTCCACAGGCAAGGGAGGTAAAAATGTCCGGGAATCCGCCAAATCCGGAGACGTAATCCACACCCTGTGGACTACTTAGCCACATTTAATCCTCAGCGTGTCGCTTGGATCCCGGCGTGTCGCGGCATCCTGCAAACACGGTTTCGTGGCTCCCCCGGGCAGCAGCGGAGACCGAATTCACACCGCTATGCTGGCTGGGCACGGATTTCGGCCGGCATCGAGCCTAAGGATCACTGATGGTCAACCTTCTCCACCTGCGGACACTGCTTGAAGTCACGCGGCTCGGTTCCTTCGCGGCAGCCGCCGCACGGCTCGGCTACACAGCCTCAGCCGTATCCCAACAGATGGCATCCCTGGAACGGGACACCGGCGTCGAGCTCTTCCACCGTTCCCCACGCAGCGTGGTTCCCACCGAAGCCGCCCTGACCATGGTGCGGCATGCCTCCAAAGTGCTCACCGACGTCGAGACCCTGCTGGCCGCCGCATCGAGGAGCGCGGACTCCCCCGTCCAGGAACTGCGGCTCGGCATCTTCCCCAGCCTGGCAACCTACGTCCTGCCGGACATTCTCCGGAACCCGCGCTGGAAAAAGCTTGGCATAGAACTCCGTGTATGGGTGGCCGAACCTTCCCAAACCATCCAAGGGCTGCGCACCGGCGGCGAACTGGACCTGGCGCTGGTGTACCAAGTGGGCCAGTCCGGACTCGCGTGGCCCCACACCCTGGACCGGCAATGGATCGGCGACGACGACTTCCGGGTGGTGCTCCCCGCGTCCTGGGGCATCCGGGAGGACGCCGAAATGCAGGCCTCGCAACTCTCGGACATGCCCTGGATCATGCACCACCCGGGCACGAGCGATGCGGTGGTGATTGAACGCTTGTTCGCCAGTTGCAATCTGCACCCGCGCGTCGCGGCCTATAGCGACGACTTCCACGCCAGCCTCGAGATGGCGGCAGCGGGGCTCGGCGCCGCACTGGTGCCGGAACTCGCGCTGCGGCACCGGCCGCCCGGCGTCGTGGTCCTCGACGTTCCGGACATCCGGCTAGCCCGCAACGTGTTCGCCCTGCTCATCAACGAGAAGCGCACAGCGCAGGTGCAGCTCTTCACGGAATTGCTGGCCGATACCCTTCGCGGGAGCACCGCAACCGTCCGCGCCGGCAGTGCCGCTACGATGCCCAAATCGACTCAAAAGTCAACGCCCAAACCACGCACCTGAAATCTTCCAGGATGCTGGAACACGCCGCTTGTTTGGGACTATCTTGAAGACATGAGCAAGGTAGCGAGCAAACATTTTGGGGAGATCGAGCTCAACCACGGGCGGGAGCACTGTTACGTGGCTTCGCACGAGCTCGCCGGAAATCCCCTGGAACTGGACCTGAACGTCGCGGCGCACGACCATTTCGACGAGAAGGCACTCCATAAGGTGGACTACCGCCTGGGCTACCTCCCCGAGCTGGTGGACCAGGTCCGGGACATGATCGCCGAGGAGCTGGACCAGGACGGCACCAACTCCCAGCAATTCCTCCACTTCCACTCCAACCAGCTCAAGGACGAGCAACTGGAGGCAGTGTTCGGCGTCCGCGACAAGACGCAGCTCACCAAGGACGTCTTCCTCAAGGCCCTCAAACTAGGCCATGTAGCGATCTACCCCGGCCAGCCGGAGCGCTATTTCGTCCTCGACTTCACCTTGGGCTCGCACTTCACCGACGAACTCCTGGTAGTCGCGGCGGACGAGGACGGCGTGGTGGACGACGAGATCCTCTGGGAGTCGTGACGCAGGACCAAGGTCCTGAGGCAGAGTTAACGACGTCGGGCGGTCACCTTTCGAGGTGACCGGCCGCCGCCGTTCGTACTACGTGATGTCTACTTGGCTGCTTCGAGCAGGCTGGCGCGGACCGTCTTGGTGGCCTTGACCAGGTTGCGCAGGGACTCTTCGGTCTCGGCGTAGCCACGGGTCTTCAGGCCGCAGTCCGGGTTGACCCAGAGCTGGCGGGACGGAACGTGCTTGACGGCGGTGGACAGCAGCTCGGTGACTTCGGCCTCGCCCGGAACACGCGGCGAGTGGATGTCGTAGACGCCCGGACCAACGCCGCGGCCGAAGTGGTGCGCCTCGAGGTCGTGGACAACCTCCATGCGTGAACGTGCTGCTTCGATGGACGTAACGTCGGCGTCGAGGCCGTCGATCGCGTCAATGATCACGCCGAACTCCGAGTAGCAGAGGTGGGTGTGGATCTGGGTGGCGTCGGCGGCACCAGCGGTGGCCAGGCGGAAGGAGTCAACCGACCACTTCAGGTAGGCTGCGTGGTCGGCCTTGCGCAGCGGCAGGAGTTCGCGCAGGGCGGGCTCGTCCACCTGGATGACCTTGATGCCGGCAGCCTCGAGATCGGCGATTTCGTCGCGCAGCGCCAGGCCCACCTGGTTGGCGGTCTCGCCCAGCGGCTGGTCGTCGCGGACGAAGGACCAGGCCAGGATGGTGACCGGACCGGTGAGCATGCCCTTCATCGGCTTGTTGGTGAGGGACTGCGCGTATTCGGCCCAAGCAACCGTGATGGGAGCCGAACGGGTGACATCGCCCCAAAGGATGGACGGACGGGTGCAACGCGAGCCGTAGGACTGGACCCAGCCGTGGACCGTGACGTCGAATCCTTCGAGGTTCTCGGCGAAGTACTGGACCATGTCGTTGCGCTCGGGCTCGCCGTGCACCAGGACGTCGTAGCCGAGCTCTTCCTGCAGCTCGACAACGCGCTTGATCTCATCCTTCATGAGCTGTTCGTACTGCTCGTTGGTGAGGTCGCCCTTGTTGTTGCGGGCACGGGCGGAGCGGATTTCCGAGGTCTGGGGGAAGGAACCGATGGTGGTGGTGGGCAGCGGCGGCAGGTGAAGCGCTGCTTCCTGTGCGGCTTCGCGGACCGAGTACTCGGAGCGGTTGAAGTCGGCCTCGGTGAGGGCAGCGGTGCGGGCACGGACGTCGGCGCGCTGGACGCCTTCGGCGGTGGCGCGGGAGGCGATCACTGCGGACGCTTCGTCGATGGCGGCCTTCGCGGAAGCCGGGTTGGCCAAGTAGTCGGCGAGGGTCTTGACCTCGACGGCCTTCTGGTCAGCGAATGCGAGCCAGCTGCGGAGCTGCGCGGAGAGCTGGGTTTCCTCGGCAGTATCGTGCGGAACGTGCTGGGTGGAGGTGGAGGTGCTGACGGCGAGCTTGCCGGCCGCGGCCTTCAATTCGTCGAGCTTTGCGGCCGAGACCGCGAGGTCGTTGCGCCAGATGTTGTGGCCGTCGACGACGCCGGCAACCAGGGTCTTGTTGCCGAGGCCCGCCAGGGCTGCCGCGGACGGTACCGCGCCCTTGAAGACGTCGATGTGCAGGGCGTCGATGTTGGTGGCGGCAAGGGTACCGAGCTGGCCGTCGAGGGAGCCGTACGGGGTGGACACGAAGAGCTGGGGGCGCGCTGCGGCACCGGAGAGAACTTCGTAGGCACGGGCAACGGCAGCCTGGATTTCTTCGGCCGGGGTGTCCTGGTCTACGACGAGGGCGGGCTCGTCCAACTGGATCCAGCTGGCGCCGGCGGCGGCAAGCTTGCCGAGCAGCTCAACGTAGACCGGGAGGATGTCCTCGAGTCGGGACAGCGGGGCGAAGCCCGCAGGAGCGTCGTCCGAAGCCTTGGAAAGCAGAAGGTAGGTCACCGGGCCCACGATGTACGGGCGGGTCTCGATGCCGTTGGCCAGGGCGAACTCGAATTCCTCGACGATGCGGTTGGAGGCGAGCTTGAAGTCGGTCTCCGGGCCGATTTCCGGCACGAGGTAGTGGTAGTTGGTGTCGAACCACTTGGTCATTTCCAGCGGCTGCTGTTCCTTGTTGCCGCGGGCCAAGGTGAAGTAGCCATCGATGTCGAGCTGGCCCTCGGCGTTGAGCAACTGGCCGAAACGGGCCGGGACGGCGCCCAAGTGAGCCGTCGCGTCGAGCACCTGGTCGTAGAAGGAAAAGGTGCCGGGAACGGCGGCGGCTTCATTGAGGCCCAGTTCCCGGAGTCGCTTCGCCGTGGTCAGCTGGATGTCCTTGGCAGCGGCGTCAAGAGCAGCGGCGTCGATCTTGCCGGCCCAGTACGCTTCAACAGCCTTCTTGAGTTCACGACGGCGGCCGATGCGCGGGTAGCCGAGCAGGGATGCGGCGGGGAATTGGGTGATGTTCTGTTCAGTCATGGGATTTCCTTGGGGCAGTAGGTGCAAATCGATGTGTCTAGGGTGTGCGGAGCAGCGTTGGCTGATCAGCTGACGAGTTCTTGGCGGCGGGCGATGGCACTGAGCCTGCTGGCGGGCCTGGCCGGCCGGGGCAAGGCAAGCTTGTCCAGCACGTCCAGGGCGCAGGCGTGCTCGTTGAACGTGTACAGGTGGATGCCCGGAGCACCGGCCTGGAGGGCGGCGTTGGCCAGGTCCACGGTGGCACGGACTCCGATCCTGCGCCGTTCGGCGTCGCTGTCCGCCGCGGCAAGGCTCTCGATGAGCTCCGGTGCCGGCTCGACGCCGGTGAGCTCGCCGAGGCGCTTGAGCCGGCGAAGGCTGGTCAGCGGCATGACGCCCGGGATGATCGGGATCGTGACGCCCGCACGCCGGGCCCGGGAGATCAGGTCCGCATATTGTTCGGTGTGGAAGAAGACCTGCGTGATGGCGAAGTCTGCGCCCGAACGCTGCTTCGCAAGCAGCACCTCGACGTCGTGCTCCACGCTCGGCGACTCAGGGTGGCGGGTGGGATAGGCGGCCACGCCAACGGCGATCTTGCCCGCGCACAGCAGGGCCGAACGTCGCTGTTCCACGCGGCGGATCAGTTCGATCAGGTCCTGGGCGTAGCGCAGCGAACCGTTGACCGGCTGTCCGCTGTCCTTGGGGAGGTCGCCACGCAGCGCAAGGATGCCGCGCACGCCATTGTCCAGGAGCTCGCCGATGATCTCGGCCAATTCCTCCGGGGTGTTTCCAACGCAGGTCAGGTGGGCCAATGGCCGCAGGGTCGTTTCGAGCAGCAGCCGGTTGATGAGCTCGACGGCGGTGTCCCGGTTGGAGCCGCTGGCGCCGTAGGTGACCGAGACAAAATCGGGGTCAGTGGCCTCGAGCTCCCCGATGGTCGTCCAGAGGGACTCCGCGGCGGCGGGAGAGCGGGGAGGGAAAAGTTCGTAGGACAGGGCAACGGGAGCCGTGCCGGTCAAGTTTGGATGGGTGTCGATGAGGCTTGGTGGTGACATTTGCGTCCTTGGCTGTGTGTCAGCGGGCCTGCGTTCACGGACTTGAAAGCCAGGTCCATGGACTGCAGAATCGGTGAATTGAGTTCGGGGATACACGCAACGAACTCCAGCAGGGCGCAGCCGCGACTGTTACGCCTGGAATGAAGTTGTCCGTGTGCAAATGTCAGGCCCACATGGGGGCACCCACACCCTCCTGCCTGCCTTCAAGAGGCAGATCCGGCGGAGGATCGCTGACACGTTACCGCGGTAACTTGAATACGACTCTAGATCGGGGTTCCGGGCGCCACAAATCCCCCGCCGAATTAAGACGCATTTTTACGCTAGGTTTCGCCTGATTTCTGAAGATTGTTCGCTTTGGCTACTGGCAGGGTTTAAAGCCGAAAACAGTACGCCACAGAGAAGCCCGTTGCGAGCCCTCCCCATGACGGTCCTGCAGGACTATTCTTTTGCCATGATCCAGCTTCCAGCCAGTTATCAGGAATACCTCGACGGCAAGGACGAGCGGTTCATCCAAACCGTCCGCCCCATCTTGATGCAATCGGCCGCGGACAAGCTTCACGGGGTGCGGGTGCTTTACAACCGCGGCCTCACCGGCCACCAAGCACACCTGGATGATTCCATCCCCTACGGCACCATCGTGGAGGACATCGACTGAGTCCTGGCTGTCGGCCGCTCAGCCCTTCATCGCGCCGGACAGCGCAAACGCGCTTCCCGAACCCTTGGCGACCACCGTGTAGAGGATAAGCACCGGGACCGAATACAAGATGGAGAACGCGGCGAGTTCCCCGTAGGCAATGGCTCCGTGCTGGCCAAAGAAGCTGAAGACAGACACCGCGGCCGGCTGCTTTGAGGTAGACAACAACAGGATGAACGGGACGAAGAAGTTCCCCCAGGCCTGGATGAAGACGAAGATGAACACCACTCCCAGCCCCTGCCTCATCAGGGGCACCACGATTCTCCGCAGCGTGGCGAGTCCCGAGGCGCCGTCCATCCAGGCGGCTTCCTCCAGCTCCAACGGCACGGAGTCCATGAAGTTCTTGGTCATCCAAATGGCCATCGGCAAAGTGGTGGTTGCCATGAAGAAAATGGTTGCCGGCATCGAGTCCAGCAATTGCAACTGTACGAACAGGCCGTAGACGGGCACCATGATCGCCGTGACCGGGAGCGAAGTGCCAAACAGGATCGCGTAGAGGAACGGCTTGTTGAAGCGCGATTGGTAGCGGGACAGCGGATAGGCCGCGAGCACGGCAACCGCCAGGTTCACGACGGCGGTTCCGGCAGAGAGCAGGAAGCTGTTCACGAGCGGGTGGAAGAGCAGCCCGGGCGTCATCACGGCGGCAAAATTGGCGGGCGACGCCGATTGCGGCCACCGCGTCTCGTATCCGGCGTGCGGATCAACGGAGGCGAGAAGCAACCACGCAAGGGGCAGCACAAAGCACAGCCCAATCACGGCCAAAGCCGCATTGGCAGCGAAGCGCACGCGGAGCCGCCGCCCTGGTACCGCCGTCGGGCGCTTCCCGGCGAGCAGGGGCGCACGCCGCAGGGAGGTCACGGCTTCGCCCCGCGGATCAGCCTGACGTACACAGCCCCGAAGACCATGCCGATCAGGATCAATACCGAAGCGATCGCGGTGCCGTAGCCGATGTCTCCGAGCTTGAAGGCTTCCTGGTACGCCAGCACGGGCAAGGTGGTGCTCGCGTTGGAGGGACCACCGGCCGTCATCACCCAGATGAGGGTGAATACCGCGAGAGTCTGGAGGGTGATCAGCATGAGGTTCGTGGCGATGCTTCCCCGGATGATCGGCAGGGTGATGAAAGCCAGGCGTTGCCAACCCCTGGCGCCGTCCATGAGGGCGGCTTCGGAAATATCGCGCGGGACCTGGGAAAGCGCGGCCCTGTAGACCAGCATCGAGAACGCGGTGCCGCGCCACACATTGGCCAGGATGATGGCGGCCATCGGAAAAGCGTAGAGCCAGTTGGTGCCTTGGACACCGAACAATGCCAAGAGCTGGTTGAGTGTGCCGTCTTGGCTGAAGTACGCGTAGGCCGCGAAGGCCGCCACGATCTCCGGCAGGATCCACGCCGCGACCACCACGGTGCCCACCAGCGACGCCGTCGCTCCCCCGGATCTCGTCATCAACAGGGCGATGACCAGGCCCAGGGCGTTCTGTCCGAGGATCGCGGAAACGGCCACGAAAATTACCGTCAGCCAAGCCGAGAGCGGAAAGACCGAATCCGTCAGCATCCGCGCGTAGTTGTCCAGGCCGACCCATTGGGGGTTCAAGGCCGCCTTGCCGGACAATGCGGCGTTGGTGAAGGAGGCGTAGAAGGACCACGCCACAGGTGCCACCATGAAGAGGGCCAACAGCAGTATTGACGGCAAAACCGGCAACAAGCGGAGCCTGCGACGCAGAGCCTTTCGGACGGGCGATCTGCGTCGCAGGGAACCGCGGTTGAGGGAATCAGGGACTGCCATGCGTCATTTCTGCATGACCTTGGCGTCGCCGACGAGTTTCTTGACCGAAGCGTCGTATTCGGCTGCGGCTTCCGCGGGGTTTTGTTTGCCGGTGATGACAGCCTCGGTGGCTTGTTGGACCGCGAGGGAGATCTTCGGATAGTCGGCGGTTGCCGGGCGATAGTGGGTGACGCCCACCAAATCGGAAACATCCTTCACGAACGGGTTGGCCGCTTGGTATCCGGGATCGGAAGCGACATCGGTGCGGACGGCGATCTGCGAGTTGTTCACGTCAAACGCCAAGGCATTCTTCTTGTTCACGGCAGTCGTCAGGAACTTGAAGGCCAGGTCCGGGGTCTTGGTCTTCGCGCCGACGGCGAGCGTCCATCCACCGGACATGCTCACGCCACCGGGATCCTGTCCACGCTGTGTCGGGAACATGGCCACTCCCATGTCCTGCGCATAGCCGGCCCATTCGTAGGAGCCGCCCTTCTGCCAGAAAGACGGCGCGTAGGAGCCTTCCACGGTGGCACCCATTTTGCCTTGCGGCAGCCACTGTCCAAAGACTTTCTTCCAGACGTTCGAATCGAGGGCATCCGCAGGGGTCACGGAAAGCTTCTCGTCGTAGAGGGTCTTCAGGAACTGGAGCGAGTCGGTGAACCCCTTGGAACCCACAACCCACTTTTTGTCGCTTTCCGAATACAGGGAGCTTCCCGTTCCATAGAGCAATTCGTAGAAGCTCTGCATGACGGTTCCCTCACCGGTGCCTTTTCCGGCGTACATGCTGAAGGGAATCACGCCCGGATCCGCGGCCTTCATCTTGCGGGCCGCAACCAGAATGTCTTCCCAGGTCTTCGGCTGCCAGGGCACCGAGATGCCGGCCTTCTGGAGGACTGTCTTGTTATACCAGATGGCCCTCGTGTCAGTGCCGAGCGGGACGGCGTAGATGCTGCCGTCGTCACCGCGTCCCGCGGCCTTGGCACCCTCGTTGAACTTGGACCACTCGTCCCACGCGGCCAGCTGCGAGTCGAGTTTCAGCAAGTATCCGGCGTCGACGTCCGAGCGGACCTTGAAGGTGTCCTCGTAGAAGACGTCCGGAGCCGTGTCCGGGGAACGCTGGGCCAGCGCGAGCTTGGTGCCGTAATCGTCGTCGTTGGCTTGGATGGGCTCCAAGTCCACGGTGACGCCGGCGTTTGCCGCCTCGAATTCCTGTTTGGCGTCCTGGAAGACTTTGTCCAGGGCGGTGAAGGAGTCCGTCTTTTGATAGACGATCTTGATGGTTTGTTTGTTAACAGCTTGCGGTTGGGCAGAGCAGGCGGCCGAGGCCAAAAGGCCTACGACGCCGAGCAGTGCTGCTCCGATCCGGACTGGGCGACGCATGACGCTCCGATCTTCAAGCGGCTGCAGCCCCCACACTTCAGCTGGCCCAGCCTGTTACCGATATTGATAAATGCGGCCCTGCGACGCAGGACGTGGTGAAGGCTTCAGCCTTCCAAGAGGAGCCGCTGGGCGCGCGGCGCAAGCGTATGTTCCAGCACCAGGCAGGCCGCGCCGATGGCGCCGACATCTTCGCCCACTCCGGTCCCGACAACCTCGATGCCGTGGATGCTGTTGGCGGCGCTGTTGGCCGCGAGCAAGGGCGGAATGCGATCCAGGTAACGTTCGGACATCCGGCCCCAGAACGGGCCACCAAACACGACGCGTTCGACGTCGAGGGTGTTGGTCACCACCGCGACCGCCCGGGCAACCAGCACCGCCGACTTGTCTATGATCGCGATGGCCCGTTCGTCACCTGCGTCCGCCGCATCGCAAAGCCGGGCAAAGCCTTCCTGGACCTCCGGGCCTTCGGTGCCTTTGCGGCCACCGTTCAGGACACCTTGCTCTTCGGCTTCGGCCACGAGCACCTGCGGGATGCAGGAGGACTTGACGCAACCGCGCAGGCCGCAATCGCATGCTGGCCCGTCCGGATCGACAATGATGTGTCCGATCTCACCGGCGTTGCCGGACGTTCCACGGACAACTTCGTCATTCAAGACGATGCCGCAACCAATACCGGTACCCATATACATGAAGATGAAACTTCCGGTGCCGCTGGCCCCGCCCGCCCAGGTTTCGGCGACGGCCGCGCTGGTTACGTCCTTGTCCACAAGGGTCTCGAGCCCGGTGGCTTCGGCAAGGGCGTCCCTCAAGTGCACCCGGTCCCAACCCGTCATGAGGGGCGGATCCACGACCGTACCCTCGTCAAGGTCTATGGGGCCCGGCGCCGCGACGCCAAGTCCCGCGATCTTTCCCGTATCAACACCGGAATCTTCGATCAGCGCCTTGATTTCCTCCGCTATGGCGGCGATGACGCGCTGCGGATTGCTTCCGGCCGGCGTGGGAATCCTGGAGTGCTTCACAACGTCTCCGACCAGGTCCAGGACCACGGTGGTGATGACCGCAGGATCGAGATGGACGCCAAGCGCGTACATTCCGGAAGGGTTCAGGCGCAGGATCGTGCGGGGCTTGCCCGGGCCGCTGCCTTCCTTGCCCGCTTCGACAATGAGATGTTGATCCAGGAGGCGGCGGGAGATGTTCGAAATGGTCTGCGGTGAAAGGCCGACAATCTGGGCGAGTTCCACCCGGCTCAGTCCGCCGGACGAACGCCTGATGGCGTCGAGAATGACGGTCAGGTTGAAGTCCCCCATGCGGGGCAGATTGGTTCCGCGCCTCGGAGTCGGCTGGCGGATCTCAGTCACGGATTCCCCTAAAATCATTCGAATAATGCTGTTGCATTTGCATCGTACGGCACCTGTGCTTGTCCCGGTATGCCCACACGCTGCCCAGGCGTAATGGACCCGGATATTGCTGATCGGAGGCCCCCGAATATGGCACTCATGCCGCAGGCCGAGCTGGACATCACCGCAGGGTTGGTGAGGAGTTTGCTCGAAGATCAGCTGCCAGGGCTCGCCGACCTTCCCTTGGAGTTGGTGGCCAACGGCTGGGACAACGTCATGTACCGGCTCGGCAAGGAGTGGGCCGTCCGCTTGCCCCGCCGGGAGGCGGCAGCGCAGCTGATACTGCATGAGCAGCACTATCTCCCCGGGTATGCCAAGCGTTCGCCAGTGCCCCTCCCCAGCCCCATCCATTCGGGGCGGCCATCCGCGGATTATCCATGGCCGTGGAGCGTGACTCCTTGGTTGGAGGGACTCTCCGCGGCGCGGGCGTCCCAGGAGTTACGGAACGCGGCAGCCGAGGACCTTGCCGCGTTCCTCGTCGCCATCCACGTTCCGGCCCCACCGGGCGCGCCCGTCAATCCCGTCCGGGGGGTGCCTTTGGCAGCGAGGTCCGGCGTGGTCATGGAGCGGCTCGACGATTCCAGCCGCTATCCGCAGGCGGCACGGTTGCGGACGCTCTTTTCCGAGGCCTGCGGGGCGCCGCCGTGGGATGGCCCCGGGCTGTGGCTGCATGGAGATCTCCACCCGGCCAACGTCCTCCTGCGGCCCGACGGCCGCCTCGCCGCCGTCGTCGACTTCGGCGACCTCGGGGCCGGGGATCCCGCCGTCGACCTCGCCGTGGCATGGTTGATGTTCGACGGCGGTGCGCGGCGCCGTTTCATGGCGGCCTTCGGAGGCGCGGTGGACGCCGCTACGTGGGCCCGGTCCCGCGGCTGGGCTGTGGTCCTTGCGACGGCGATGGTCAGTTTCTCGGATGACAATCCGCGGATGGCGGGAATCGGGCACTTCGGGGTGGAGCAGTTGCTGTCGGAAGCGCTCTGATGGTTAACGTTTGATACTGCGCGTCACGGTGAATTTCGGGTTGCGGCCGATTTCGCTGGTGGGACCGATCAGCCTTTCGAGCGCCGCGCGGTACTGCAAATGGCTGTTGTAGACAGTCCAGAGTTCGCCGTCGGAAGACAGGACCCTCGCCGCGGCATCGAACATCTTCGTGGCCGCCCCGGCATGGACGCTTGCGCCGAGGTGGAACGGCGGGTTCAGCAGGATGAGGTCGGCGCTGCCCGGTTCGAAAGTGGACATGGCGTCGTCCTGGACTACCGTGATGAGATCTGCCAGTCCGTTGGCTGCCGCGGTTGCCCTCGCGGAAGCGACGGCTGCCGCCGATTGGTCCGTCGCCGTAACCCGGGCGTCGGGATGCTTCCGGGAGTAGATCGCGGCCAGGATCCCGGTACCGCAGCCGAGGTCTACCGCGTGCCGCGCTCCGGGGATCCTGTCCAGGAAGCCCAAGAGGAAACGCGTGCCGATATCCAGCTTCGTGCCCGAAAACGCACCCCCGTGGGCACAGACCGTCATCCCCAGCTCCGTGTTCTGTTCCGAGACCGGGAAGCGCTCCGGAGTGTCCGGCCGCTTGGGACCGGCGGCAAGCAGGACACGTGACTTCCGCTGCGCAAGCTGCGGCTGCACCGATTCGAAGCTGCGTTCAAGGACGGCGTTCATCCCCAGGGACATGTGCTTGACGCGACCTCCGGCGAGCAGGACGGCACCCGGCGCCGCAAAGCGCGCTACGGCGTCGACGATTTCTTCCAGTTCCGCGAGGGCTTTGGGGAGCTGCATGATCACCAGTTCGGCGCCATCGAGCAGGCCGGCGCCCAGCTCGAACTGATCAAAGCGGCCGGACAGCCCGGACGCCTCGGCGTTCCGCTGCAGCGCGAGCCTGCCGGCGTAGAGGTCCTGGGTCACCCGGACGTGCCCGACGCCGAGCGCCGCCAAGGCGCCGAGGGTCAGGGCTCCGTAGCGGTCGCCGATCACCGCAACGCGGGTTTCCGGATTACTGAGGTAGCCCGCCGCGGTCTCAAGGAGGAGCCGGTCGGTGGCGTCATGCGCGTGCAGGTTCTCCGCCTCGACGTCGGGAAAGCGGCGCAGGGTGCCGAAGAGCGTCTCAAGGTGTGCATCCAGCTCGGTCAAGGTCACGGTGCACCAATCTATCCCCCTCAGGAACCCTCGACAACACGGGGGTGGCGGAGGATGGTAGAGATTGCAAGTAATCGACCGTCTGACCGCTGCTGAAGGCACGGCACGCGCCGCAAGCAGCCCGGACATCAGGGTCCGCTGCGAAGGGCGAGCCACGTTGCGGACCTGGAAGACCAGGCTCCCACTCCCCTTGTGAGCAGACCATGACTGTCAACCTCGTCACTCAGCTTGAAGTAAAGTCGCACAATTCCCCCGATGAAGTTCGCCGCCCGGAGAAAACCGTGGTGGAAAACGTCACTGTTGGTGACTACACGATCGGCCGCCTCAGCTTCGAACCGGGCTGGAGTTGGGCGGACTGCATCAAACCGGTGGTCCAAACGGATTCCTGCCAGCTCAACCACGTGGGTTACTGCATTGCCGGCGCACTGGAAGTCGAGACCAGCGACGGCAAGAAGATCAGCATCTCCAAAGGAGATTCGTACACCATTCCGCCCGGACACAACGCCTGGGTGGTAGGCGACGAGACCTACTCGGCGATCGAGTTTGTCAGCGCGGCAGAATATGGAGTCAAGCGCGAGTAGCACGGGGCCGTGCCTGACGCTTGCCACGGAGAGACGAAAAAGGGAACCACCCGCTCGGGTGATTCCCTTTTCTTGTGGTGGAGCTGAGGGGACTCGAACCCCTGACCCCCTGCATGCCATGCAGGTGCGCTACCAGCTGCGCCACAGCCCCGAACTTTGCTCACCGGGACTTCCATCCCCGCCGGAGCAACTCGTCAATACTAAACCACAAGGATGTGAGATAGGAAATCGAACGCCATCGGCACCCGGACCGAGGATGTGCGGTAGGACAGATGAGGTGCGGTCGATTGCTCGGCCGCACCTCCCCCCATTACTGCCCTTCAACTAGTTGCCGCAAACACAACGAGCCGCTGGACTGAAGTCTAGAGACTGGCCGGCCATTAAACAAACCGATCAACCGGTTTATGACCGGTTGGGCTCCCGGGAAACGTGGTAGGCGGAAGAAAATTCACCAAGGGCACTGCTGAACGTTTCCGGTTCGAGCCCGGAGATCCGCCAAAGGCCTCCGGAGGAATACCAGTGATCCTTCGTCACCAAGTCAACCTGATGGCTACTGAATCCTGCCGCGCGCAAGGCCGGGCCTGCCTGTTCGTCATCTCCCAGGAACTTGGGGCACTCCACACCGAATACCCGGGCAACGCTCTCCAGGAGGGATGACACCGGAACAGGTTCCGGATATGCGGCATGGAAAGCGCGCCCGGGTTGCCGGGGTGCCAACGCAAGCCCGGAAAGCAGCCTGCCAAGGGCCTCGACGCCGATGATCGAAAGCAGCGCCGAACCATCGCCCGGCCACCCGCCAGCAACCTTCATCAGCCTGAGCAGGCCCGGAACAAACCAGCGGTCTCCCGCACCGAACACGAGGTTGGGGCGAACAACTTCGCCGCCGTTGCCGAGAACCAGCTGTTCGGCAACGGCACGGGTGGCGCTGGCAACCGAGGCCGGGTGATATCCCACCTCGGATTCAAGAATGCCGCGGTGGGGACCGCTCCCGTAAACACTGCACGTACTGACATAGATCAGCCGGGCTACCCCGGCTTCCCGGCACTGCTCAACGACGTGACCGGTGCCGGCCTCGTTGATCGCATGGGCAAGGCGAGGCTCGGCGCCCACATAGGATGCTGCGTGGATGACCACATCCGTACCGGCCAAGAAGGGAATCAGGCTCCCCGGGACGGAAATGTCAGCGGTCGCAATGGTAGCGTTGTTGTTTCGTAGTCTTGCAACCGGTTTTCGTGAGAGTGCAACAACGTGCGCCCCTCCGGATCCGGCGAGTGAGGCTACAACCCGGCTTCCAATGAAACCGGACGAACCGAGGACCAGTACCCGGGGCACATGGTCAACACATGTTGACATGTCCCCCACCGATCTTCGGGTCCGTCAGTTTCATGTACTCAAGTATCCCGGACGCAGAAACCGGAGAGGTCTCCACGCGGATCATGCAACAACGTGCCAAAGCCACCCGAACGGCAGTCATCGAGGGTGCAGCGTCGATCTTTGAAGAGGTCGGTTACGGGAATGCAAGCCTGAGCGACGTCACTGAGCGCGCCTCGGTCACTAAAGGCGCGCTCTATTTCCATTTCAAGTCGAAGGAAGACCTGGCGCTTGCCGTCATCGCCGAACAGCACAACATCGTGCGTGTCGCCGGGGAGAAGATCGCCGCCGCGGGACTGCCCGCGCTGGAGACCATGATCGCCATGTGCCGGACATTCGGCCAACAGCTACTCGATGAGCCAATCGTCAGGGCCGGAATCCGGCTGACCTTCGAAGCTTCGGCGTTCAATGGAGACGTCAAAGGTCCCTACCAGGACTGGGTAACCACCATGGAGATGCTGACGCGCCAAGCCCAATTGGACGGTGACGTGCGGCCCGAGGTTGAGGCCGCAGACTTCGCACGGTATTTGGTTGCGTCTTTCACGGGCGTCCAGATGGTTTCCAACGTGCTGACAGAACGGCGCGACGTTCTCAAAAGGATTGACGACATGTGGGGTTTCATGATGCCGGCATTAATACCCAGCCACCCGCAAGGCCCAGGGACGCCCTGAATCAATGCGGCGTTTTGACCCGAGCCACCAAGGACATCAGAGTCTCTTCTTCGTGCAACAACCGGACTCTCATCACACCATGGGCGGCATGTGATTCGAGTCGAGTCACAACAACATCCACGGGATAGCTGAACTCAACCAACTTCATGAATTCCGCCTCAAACAGGGCAAAATCGACATCCGGCCGGGAACACGCTGCGCGCGCAGCCTGCCTTGCGGCCTCCACCAAGAGCATTCCCGGGACGTGGTCCAGCGGATGGTCAAAGAAGATGGGGTGGGTTGGGTCAACCCGCAGCGGCCAGACGAAGGGGCGCGAGCTTGGCCCGAGCATCACGTTCCGCTGGGTGGCATGCCCGACGTCGGCACACGCCAGCAAGTCTTCTCCAGCGGCCGGCAATACAGTGGGGACCGCCCCGCGCAATCGCTGGTACGTCGCAGGATTCACAATGCGGGCCGCCGCGGCCCCTTCCCCTATGGGAGTGCCGTCAACAACGAACCGAGCAGTGACAGTCAGGGCGGACAACTGCCCTCCACTGAGCTTCATATCCTTCACGTCAAGTTCGACCGCAACTTGCGCAGGTACCAAGGGATCCAGGAGCGCGGCTTCTACCGAGATGCTCATGTACGGCATGAGGAACTTGTGGGTCAAGGGCACTCCGCACAAATGGGACATGAAGATTACCGCCTGCCTCAATGTCTCAGCCATGAGCGCCGAATCAGGCGAACCGTCCGGCGACCCATAAAAAACGTGCCATCGCGGCCACTGCGCTCCCGCAATGAACCGCCTTGAACTTGTTTGGACAAAGTCAGTCAAGAAGACTTCCGAAACGGAGCGCTTATGAACGAGCTCCCGCTTGACGGAAGCCTCGAAGAGCGCTTCATCGCGCATTGGGTCCCCCCACTCCTCCCAAAATCTGCCAGAGCAGCGATCGCTACTGTTGCGCCCCTTATTAAACGACCAAATCCTATCGGCACGCTGTGCCCATCGGATGATCGAAGCCGGCGAACTACCCAGATTGACATACCTACTGGTCGGTTTGTAACGTGGCAATATGGAGTTCGGCGACACAGGCAGTACGCCCAAGGGCGCGGCCACACGGAATGAGATCCTTCGAGTTGCCGCGGACGTTTTTGCGCGCAAGGGGTTCGAGCAGACCCGGATGGACGACATCATCCGCGAAGTCGGGCTCACGAAGGGAGCCATCTACTTCCACTTCTCTTCGAAAGCAATGTTGGCCCAGGCCGTCGTCGACGAGCAAAAGTCACGTTGGCTGCGTCGCGTGCAAGAAGAAATTCTGAGCAAGAACAACCCGCTGGAGGAGTTGCGCAGCCTCGGGGAGTTCATGGTCAGAACAGTCCTGAGCGACTCTTCCGCGTGGGGCGTGGTGCATTTGGCGAATCAACTGGCATCCACGAAGGAGCACCCCGGTGGCGCCTCTCCCCTGGCCGCATGGGTGGATCTCGTGGCCGGCATCCTTCAAAGGGGCCGCGCAAGCGGCGTCCTGGCGTTTTCAGGCGATCCCGGCGACGCGGCAACGGTTATCGTGGCCGCATTCGACGGGTTGAAGTCGGTCACCGATGCCCTTGACCCCAAAGATCTCGATGCCTTCGAGAGACGCGCGAACCTGCTGTTGCAATTCCTCGAGCAGCAGTTCATTTCCAGCCAGTAATGCAGCGGGCCACGAGCCTGAGGCTTCGACTCGTGGGCAAAAAACAAACCGCACAGTCAGTTTATTAACAGTCGGAACGTAGGAGAAGAAAATGAACATTTCAGCCAAAACAGCCCTCATCACTGGAGCCTCTACGGGCATTGGTTCGGTCTTCGCCCGCAGACTTGCCGCTGAGGGCGCACGCTTGATCCTGGTTGCGCGCAGCCAGGACAAACTTGACGCGCTTGCGGCTGAACTCCGCGGGCACGGCACCGAAGTGACCGTCCTTGCCATGGACTTGAGCCTTCCGGACTCCGCAAAGGAACTCCAGCTCGCCACCGATTCGCTGGGACTCACAGTGGACATCCTGGTCAACAACGCGGGATTCGGAACACACGGACAAGTCGTCCAAGCGGACGCCGACCGCTACGCCGAACAGATCCAGTTGAACTGCTCCACCTTGGTCGGTACCAGCACACGCTACTTGCCTGGTATGGCTGAGCGCGGCTCGGGGGCCATCATCAACATCGCGAGTACGGCCGCATTCCAGCCGATACCCCACATGGCCGTCTACGGCGCGACGAAGGCGTTTGTGCTCTCCTTCACCCAAGCGCTGTGGGCGGAGACTCAAGGAACGGGCGTGAAGGTCCTTGCCGTTTGCCCGGGGGCTACGGACACGCCCTTCTTTGACATCGCCGGCGAGGCAGCAGCCGCCGGATCCTTGCGGACCCCGGAGCAGGTGGTGGACACCGCCATGTCCGCGATCCGCGGGAACAAGCCGAGCGTCGTGGATGGCCGGCTCAACTCCTTTGTTGCCCGGGTGGCAGTCAAGCTGCTCCCGGAGAAGCTGGTAATCGCAGCCGCGGGACGAGCCGTCCGCCCAGCCAACTAGTCCCCACGGCCACCCTCGCCCCGCAAGTCCCCAACTGACTAGCAGCAGGTGTCGTTATAGGCCCTCAAAACGACATCTACTGCGAGTCAGTTGGGTGCCCGCCCGTTAGGTTCCCTGGATGATTCCGATCTGGACCACTCCGGTGTTGACCAGTGTCTTGGCCAGGTAGACGACCTGGCCGGAGTGCTCCACGGTCTGGGTCAGGATCAGCACCGGGTCCTGGGCATCCAGCTCAAGCAGCTCGCCGCGCGCGACGCCCGGGGTGCCTGCTGCGATGTCGGTCTCGCCGGGACCAAAGGCCGGGCCAACAGCCGAGATCAAGTTAGCCAGCAGCGTGGCCTCGCGCCCGACGTCGTCCACAATGGCGCGTGCCGCTTCAGGGTCACGATCGATGAGACCCCCCTCGCTTGCGACGTGCTCTTGGACCAAGGCGATAGGAGAGCCGTCCCGTGTGAGGACGCTCTCGAAGAACCAGGAGGGCTCCTCTTCGCGGATTCCGAGGGGCTCTGCGGTAAACACCGACGACGACGGGTGCAGTACGTGCTGCGTCCGGCTGACCTGGATAGCGGATCCGGCCTCAGCGAGAATCTCCTCCATGGGCCTGATCCGCTCCAGGCCGACCCGCGGCAGGCGCGTGGCCACAAACCGTCCAATGCCCCGGCGGGACCGCACATAGCCGTCTTCCTCGAGGAGCATGAGCGCCTCACGGACTACTGTCCGGCTGACCTTCATTGCCGAACCCAGGTCCGTTTCCGAAGGCAATAGCGAGGAAACGGGGAAGTGCCCCGCCCTGATGGCGTTCATGATGCGCGAGTACACGGCAACACGGAGCGGGATGTTGGCGGTGGCATCCAACGGCTCCGACAGAACGGCTTCAGCGCTGCGGTCCAAGATGGCTCCCTTCGTCGATGTTCAGAGTTTACGCGATGGGTATTCCGAGCTTGTATAACAAGCGTGTATGATGCACATATAAGCCATCCTGTGCTCTGCGCCACACCTGCATCGAGCCGCCCCCAGAAGCCGTTTTGTTTCAAACAAGGAAGTTTGTCCATGACCACCCAAGCCACCAGCACCCCAGGGCTCCCCCTTCGGCGAAAAGCAGCGCGAGTGCCCGTCCTCATCGCCACGCTCATCCTTTCGATCCTCAGTTACCAGCTCAACGCCAGCCTGTTCTCGGCGGCCCTGCCGGCCATGGCTGCCCATTTCCAGGAATCCACCGAAAACGTGGCCAAAGTCCAGTCGCTGTTCTTCCTGACCGGCGCCGTCCTGGGCATGGCGCTTTCGCGATGGAGCGACTTCCTGGGACGCCGCCGCACCTTGCTGATCGTCCTCTCGATGATGTTGTGCGGCACGGTCCTATGCCTGTGGGCGCCGAACCTGACCATCCTTCTCGTGGGCCGTGTCCTGCAAAGTGCCACGAGCGCCACGTTCACCATTTCCTTCCTGCTCTTGTCGGAGCGCTTCAGCAAACGCCTCTTCGGCATTTCCGTCGGCGTCATTTCGGCGGTCAACGGCGGCATCGGCGGACTCGACGGCTTCCTGGGCGGTTTCATCACCGACACCATCGGCTGGCAGTTCCTCTTTGTCCTTGTCCTCGGTGTGGGCGTGCTGGCGATCGTGTTGGTCGCCGTCGTCGTCCCGAAAAGGGCCGCCCGGACACGGGAAGGACGCATGGACTGGTGGGGCGCGGGCACCCTGGGCACGTTCCTGGTTCTCTTGAGCAACCTGATCGGACAGGCTTCCACGTCCGGATGGGGCGATATCTGGACCCTTGGATATCTCGCCGGCGCCGTGATTGCCGGGCTGGCGTTCGTGGCCGTGGAAAAGAGGGTTGCGCGTCCCCTGATCGCCATCGAACAGTTGCGATCCCGCCAGGTATGGCCGGTTTTGGCGAGCACCGTGCTGACCCTTGCCGGTATCTTCTCGGCGTTGAACTTCACCGTGATCCTCCTCAGCCAGGACGCACACGCGGGATACGGACTATCCGCCTCCATGTCAGCCCTCCTGTACCTGACGCCTACAGCGTTCGTGGGTGTGCTCACTGCGGTGTTCTCCGGCTGGTTCGCGCAGCGCATCGGCTGGTTCAAGGCCCTGCGGATCAGCAGCGGGCTGATCGTCGTCGCGGCAGTCGCGGTGGCAATCTTTGCCGCGGACCGCTGGATGGTCTTCGCCTTGCTGATCATCATGGGAGTCCTTTATCTCGGCCAGTTCCAGAGCACCGTCAGCGGGATCGCCGTGCTGAATTCACCCAAATCGGCGCCCGGTTCCGTGCCCGGCCTGAATGGAGCATGCTTTGGAATCGGAGCCAGTGTGGGAATCGCCGTCGTCGCACCCGCCGTCGCCGCCGGAACCATCGCCGGTTACCAAACTGCCCTGTGGATCTCGGCAGGCTTCGCCCTGGCGGCTTTTGCTGCTTCCCTGATCCTCCGCCCTGTCGCTGCGAGCGCCGCAGCGGCACCTGCCGCCGTCGCCGCCCATGCTTAAGCCCGAACCCACGTCACCAAAACCCCGAAGGAGCACCATGACCACCACCACACCGCAGCCGTTCTACCTCGATTGCGATACCGGCATCGACGATTCCCTGGCCATCGCCTATCTCCTGGCCAGCCCAGAGGTGGAGCTGGCCGGGATCGGAACCGTCAGCGGCAACGTCAGCGCCGCAACCGGGGCCGTCAACACCTTGAATCTGCTCCATGCTGCGGGCCGGGCCGGGATCCCGGTTGCCGTGGGTGCCCACGATCCCCTCATGGGGACGTTCGACGGCGGGGCGCCGCACGTTCACGGCGAGAACGGCATCGGCGGGATCACCTTGGAAGACGCCGGACTGACGGTGGAACCAGAGACTGCCGCGGAGATTCTGGTGCGGCTCGCCAACGAGTATCCGGGTGAATTGCGCGTCATCGCCGTAGGCCCGCTCACCAATCTGGCCCTCGCGCTGCAGCTGGACCCGAACCTCCCGGCACTCGTCCGCGATGTCACGATCATGGGCGGAGCCGCGTTTGTGCCGGGCAACATCAGCCCCGTCGCCGAGGCCAACATCTTCAACGACGCCGAGGCCGCGGCCGTGGTGATGGAAGCCGACTGGCCGGTCACGTTGGTGCCCCTGGATGTCACCATGAACCACCGCTTCGATGAGGCCCATCGTGCGGCGCTCGGAACTGCCGGACATCCGGTGGCCAGCGCACTGTCGGGCATGCTCGTCCAGTACTTCGCCTTCTACAACACGATTTTCGGTGAACACTGCGCCGCCCTCCACGATCCGCTGGCGGCCGCAATCGCCGTGGGTGCCCTCGAGCTCGACGACGCCCCGTACGTTGGAATTTCCGTGGATACGAGTAAGGGTGAGGCTCACGGCAAGACCCGCTGTGAGCGGCTCGACGGCGAAGCCGCCGGCGTGCGGGAGGTGCCGGACCGGGCATCGCGGGTTGTGCTGTCCGTCAAGGGCGACGCCGCGGCACACCTCTTGGAGCGGATCCTGTCCCTGCCAACAGCGAACTGAAGGGGCTTTTGATGAACACTTCGTTACCCGCCAAGCCAAGCCAGGCCGACCTTGAGTTCCTGCACCGCGCCATTTCGCTCGCGCGGGCTGCCCGGGATCGCGGCGACCACCCGTTCGGTGCACTCCTGTTGGCCCCGGACGGAACCCTCGTGGAAGCCATGAATACCGTCAACACGGAACACGATCCCACCGGGCATGCCGAGACCAATTTGGTCCGATTGAGCGCCAGGAAGCTCGATGCCGCGGCACTGGCCGGCAGCACTTTGTACACGAGCACCGAACCATGCGCCATGTGCACCGGTGCCATCTATTGGGCGGGAATCGGGCGCGTGGTCTATGCCTTGTCCGAGAAGGACCTTGCCTCGATCGTCACCGAGCAGTCGGGCGTGCCCACCCTTGACCTGCCCTGCCGCGAAGTCCTTGCCCACGGCGGCAACACCGTCGCCGTGACCGGCCCGGTTCCGCTTCCCGAGGCGACAGAAGTCCACCGTGGCTTCTGGCACTAGGCCAGAAACCCGACCCCGCAATCCAGCACCACCCGAAGGACAACTCATGCCCCACCCCAGCACGCTCACTGTTGTCGGCAGCCTCAACGTCGATCTCACGTGCCGCGTCCATCGCTTGCCGTCCCCCGGTGAAACCATCGGCGGCGGCACGCTCACCCGGCAGCCCGGCGGAAAGGGAGGCAACCAGGCCGCGGCAGCTGCCCGGCTCGCCGGTGCCGCCCGCATGGTGGGCGCAGTCGGCGCGGATCCGGATGGCCGGCTTCTGACGGAGGCCCTGGACCGGGCAGGGGTTGACACTTCGGCAGTGGAGCAGGTTTCAGCGCCGACCGGCACCGCGTTGATCGTGATCGACAGCGAGGGCGAAAACCAGATCGCCGTGGCTCCTGGAGCCAACGCCATGGTTTCGCTGGAACGCGCTGATTTCTCGGATGGCGGGCCGGTACTCGCACAGCTTGAGATCGCCGTCGAAACCGTACTGGAAGCCGCGCGCCGCACCACCGGGTTCTTCGCCCTCAACGCGGCCCCGGCACAGGCACTCCCGGCAGCGCTTCTTGAACGGTGCGATCTGGTGATCGTCAACGAGTCGGAGTACGAGCTCATCCCCCAGCTTCGAAACGCCAAACGCGTGGCCGTGACGTATGGTGCGGGCGGGGCGTCGATGTACACGCAAGGGGTCAAGACTGCCCATGCGCCCGCGACGAGGACGAGCGTCGTCAACAGCGTGGGGGCCGGCGACGCCTTCTGTGCGGCGCTCGTCCTCGCACTTGCGTCGGGCCTAGACGAGGAAAGCAGCCTCGCGGCGGCCTGCGCGGTGGGGGCCGCCGCCGTCGGGAGCGAGCTTTCGCAACCGGAGTTCGAGCGGCTGGAACACTACCTGCCGAACTAAGAATCCGGACTTGGGGTCATCCCGGTGTGCTGGACGCCGCCCGGCAACAGCGAACCGCGGGCCGCACCCACCATGCCCTCCACTGCGCGGGCCAGGTGCGTTCCGCGGTCGCTGACGCCGTCCCAGCGCACCAGCGCCTGGGCGTTCAGTCCGTCCACCATGCCCAGGATCTGCCAGGCCACAGACGGAGCGTCGAACGTGTCGAACTCACCGGCGTCGATCCCCGCTTCGACCACGCGCTGCACCACGGCCTGCCATGCATCCATCTGCTCACGGACGCAGGCTGCGAGCGCCTCGTTCCGGCGCCCCAGGGTCCATGCCTCCACCCAGATGGCTGTGACGTCCAGGCGGCTGCTGTCCATGAGCGTTTCAAGGAGCATGCCGAGCTGTTCCAAGGGAGTCGGCTGCGCCTCCAGAAGGCCGGCAACCTCCTCGGTCTCCGCCGCCACGATGGTCGAGAAGATCCCCGCCACCAAGGCCTCCGCGTTGGGCTGATAATGCGCGACGAGGCCCGAGGCCACCCCTACCCGCGCTGCAACGTTCCGCAGCGTAATGGCGGAAAGCCCCTGCTCAAGCGCTATTTCCTTGGCGGCCTCGGCTATTTCGGCCGCGCGTTCGGCCGGCGTCTTCCGCGCAGCGCGTTTCTGTATGGTGCTTGACATCACACAACAGTCTAAAGTAGTTTTCCTGTTGTTGATCATGCGATCAATAAGAAATGACACCTCACACCACATTTCACCTCACAACACGGAGGAGACTTCCATGGCCTGGAGAATGCCAGCCGAAACCGCACCCCATGAGCGCACCTGGATGGCGTTCCCCCGCACTGGCCTGACCTTGGGCGACGACGCCGCTTCGGCGGAAGAAGCGTACGCGGCCTGGACCGCCGTCGCGCATGCGGTGTCCGAGTTCGAACCCGTCACCATGGTGGTCGACCCCAGCGAACGGGACAGGGCCAGCCGGATGCTCGGCGCCGGAATCGAACAGCTTGAGGCTCCCCTCGACGAATTCTGGATGCGCGACGTCGGACCCACCTTCGTCGTCGACGACGAACGGCCCGGAGTGCTCGGCGCAGTTGACTGGATCTTCAACGGCTGGGGCGCCCCGGCCTGGTCCGAATGGCAGAAGAGCGCCGGCATGGCCCGTTTTGTCGCCGAAGAGTCCGGCGCTGAACTGGTCACTTCCTTGCTGGTCAACGAAGGCGGGGCCATCCACGTCGATGGCGAAGGCACCGTCCTCGTTACCGAAACCGTTCAGCTCGATCCACACCGAAACCCTTACGCGGACAAGGCACGGGTCGAAGCGGAACTGTCGCGCACCCTGGGCACGACCCACACCGTGTGGGTACCGCGCGGTCTCACCCGTGACTACGAGGACCTCGGCACACGCGGCCACATCGACATGGTGGCCACCCTTCCCTCTCCCGGCCGGGTCCTGCTGCACTCGCAGACCAACCCGGGCCACCCCGACTTCGAGGTCAGCCGCACCCTGCAGCGGTTCTTCGAAACCCAGCAAGACGCGGCTGGCAAGCCGTTCGAGATCACGCTGCTTCCCGCGCCTGAGACCCTCCGCGACGAAGAAGGCTTCGTCGATTGGAGCTATGTCAACCACCTCGTAGTCAACGGCGGCGTGATCGCATGCGGCTATGGCGAAGAGCGCGCTGACGCCCTGGCCGCGGAAATCCTGGCCGAGGCCTACCCGGGCCGCCGGGTCGTGACCGTGGACGCCCGGCCAATCCTCGCCCGGGGCGGGGGAATCCACTGCATCACGCAGCAGCAGCCCACACTCAACGGGCCGGTGGCACGATGAGCCGCTTCGACGTCGTCGAGGCCTCCATCGCGCAGTTGCGCACCGCCCTGGAAGCCGGCACGGTGACCAGCCGGGAACTCACCCAGGCGTACCTTGACCGCATCGACGCCTACGACCGCAACGGCATCACGCTGAACGCACTGGTGGTGATGAACCCCGACGCACTCGCCGATGCCCGGGCCTCCGACGTGCGCCGGGCAAGCGGCACCACCCTCGGGCCCCTCGACGGCATTCCCTACACCGCCAAGGACAGCTACCTGGCCAGAGGGCTCACGGCCGCCGCTGGCTCCCCCGCGTTCAAAAACCTCATCGCGCAACGCGATGCCTTCACCATCGAACGCCTCCGCGCGGCAGGGGCCGTGCTCATCGGCCTGACCAACATGCCGCCCATGGCCAACGGCGGCATGCAGCGCGGCGTCTATGGACGCGCCGAAAGCCCGTACAACGGCGATTTCCTCACCGCCGCTTTCGGCTCCGGGTCCTCGAACGGTTCCGGAACCGCTACCGCCGCGAGCTTCGGAGCCTTCGGCCTGGGCGAGGAGACCTGGTCCAGCGGCCGCGCGCCGGCGTCGAACAATGCCTTGTGCGCGTACACACCGTCTCGCGGGGTCATTTCGGTGCGCGGGAACTGGCCGCTGGTCCCCACCATGGACGTCGTGGTGCCGCACACCCGGTCCATGGCGGATCTTTTGGAACTGCTCGATGTCATTGTGGCCGACGACGCCGAAACCCGCGGCGACTTCTGGCGCGCGCAGCCCTGGGTCCAGATCCCGGCCGCGTCCCAGGTCCGTCCGGCCTCCTACCCTGCGCTGGCACCATCCAACGTAGACGGCGCCCGCTCAGCGTTGAGGGGCAAGCGCTTCGGGGTGCCGCGCATGTACATCAACGCGGACCCCGACGCCGGCACCAGCGAAACTCCCGGCATCGGCGGACCCACCGGTCAACGAATCCAGACGCGCGATTCCGTCATGGCACTGTGGGAGGCAGCCCGGCGCGACCTCGAAGCCGCCGGCGCCGACGTGGTGCTGGTGGACTTCCCCGTGGTTTCCAACTACGAAGGCGACCGCCCGGGGGCGCCCACCATCGCCACCCGCGGACTGGTGAGCCCGGACTTCCTCAAGCGCGAAATCGTCGATCTCTCGGCCTGGGCCTGGGACGACTTCCTCTCCGCCAACGGGGATCCGTCGCTCAACAGCCTGGCCGACGTCGACGGCGCTGCGATCTTCCCGCATCCGGAAGGCGCGCTCCCGGACCGTTATGACGGGTTCGACGACGATATCGCCGACTACCCGGCGCACATCCGCTTGCACGGGGTTGCCTCCGTCACCGACATCCCGTCCCTCGAAGAAGGACTGCACGGACTCGAAGAGACCCGGCGGGTTGACCTTGAGGAGTGGATGGACGGCCTCCGCCTGGATGCGGTCATCTTCCCCGCGGCAGCCGACGTCGGCCCGGCCGACATGGACGTCAACGAATCCTCAGCCGATCTCGGCTGGCGCAACGGCGTCTGGGTGGCCAACGGCAACCTCGTCCCCCGGCACCTGGGGATCCCGACAGTCACCGTACCGATGGGAACTATGAGCGATATCGGCATGCCCGTGGGGCTCACGTTCGCCGGCCGCGCGTACGACGACACCGCACTGCTGACACTGGCCGCGGCCTTCGAAGGAACAGGCGAGCGCCGCACCGCTCCCCCGCGCACACCGCGCCTCGACTAACGGATCAGGTGGACTCGTCGTCGAAAGGGGCCTTCTGCCCGGCCGCCAACCGCACAACCGGGCGGGCAGGAGGCTGTCCAGGGGTCTGGGGCTGGGTTGGGATGGCAGGCTCAGGAAGCGGCTCGTCCTCGAGGAGGGCTTCACGGATGATGCGGCGAGGATCGTATTGGCGCGGATCCATTTTCCGCCAATCGATGTCCTCGAATTCCGGACCGAGCTCCTGGCGAAGCTTTTCCTGCGCTCCGGAAGCCATGCGCCGCAGTTCGCGGATAAGCCGCCCCAGCTTCCTCGCGTACTCCGGAAGCTTGGTGGGTCCAAGGACCAAAACGGCAATGATCAGGAGAAGAGCTACCTTCTCGACCGAAATATCGATCATGGCTCCATTCTAAATCCGCCGCCAGGTGGTTCCGGGCGGCACCGGGCTTAGGAGATCGCGTACAACGCTACGGCAAGTCCAGCTGCCACCAACGCCTCGCGGACACCCTTCAATCGGGGTACGGCGTGCGATTTACTCTCGGCCGGCATCGCGAACGTGCCCAACAGCCAACCCGTGGCGGCGAAAAGCATGAGGATCGCGCCCATGATGTCGGCGAGAATGATGCCCAGTTGGTGTCCTGGATGATCCGACACCGATCCGGCTCCACTCGACGCGGAGAGCAGCACCCAGCCCGAGAGGGCTGCCACCGCTGCGCCATAGATCGCCGACCACCGCCCGGCTCCGGCGGCTCCCGCTGCCCGTGGCCCTTGGTACACGATCCTCACGACGGACAAGAGGAAGACAACGCCAGTCGCCGCTCCCAGCGGGACCACACCGAGCGGAGCCCACCCGAGCCCTACCGCCGCCATTGCGGCGGCCAATATCCCGGCGGCTACGGCGTCAATCCGGGCCGCGACACTCTTGGCCCGGAAGATGGCTCCGAACCCCAACACGGCCGCTGCCCCGAAAAGCAGAACCAGAGCGCCTACAACAAACGAACCTCGGAACATATCCTGCCAATCCTCCTGCGCGCTTCCGGATGAAACCCACCCGCAGTCATATCAGTTCCGGATGGGAGAACCCTGCATGCTACGAAGATCAGCGCTGGAACAGCAGCGCAATGATTCCGGAGCGGACAATGATGGTGAGCCCAAGCGCCACATACACCACGGGAATAGCCCAGTTTCCGGCCCGCCGGCAGAACGCGCCCACCTTCGGGTGGGCTGTCAGCCAGTAACCGGCGGCACACCACACCGCCACCAGCACCGCGAAAGTCAGCCCCGTCACGACCGAAGCAGTCGGTCCCAGCGAATGGAACAGTGGAATGTAGACCGAGATGTTGTCTCCACCGTTGGCAACTGTCACCGCGACAACCACGGGCACGGTCAGCGAACGGGGCTTCGGTGGATCTCCGGACGGGCGGGAAACCTTAATCAAGGCGTAGCAGCCCAAGACAAGCGGCACCAGACCCAGGAAACCAACCCACTCAACCGGGACGGGAGTTAGCGCCAACGCGGCCGCGCCCGCCACACCGGTCAGTATTCCAATGCCGAGGTATTGACCTACCCAGATTCTCCAGAGTCTGGGCACCGGGCGCGTCCTGGCTGACAGGAAAAGAACGGACAAGACCAGGAGGTCATCAAGATTGGTCGCCGCGAAGGCTCCAGCCGCTGTCAGTACGGTGCCGCCCAGATCTTCCATCGCTGATGACACTACCGCGTGGGCCGGTGCCCTTGCCCTGACCACACCGGCTGGCGCAGTCGACCCCGCCATGGCAGCATCGGACGATGACCACAGATACCCGTCCGTACGTCGAGCCCGGGCAGCAGGAACTTGCCGTTCCGCTACTTGGCGGGGACGTGACGGAGGGGCTCGTCCGGGTGGGCGATACAGTGCGGCGCCCTGTGGGCGACACTTCTCCGCGGGTCCGCCGCCTCCTGGATTTCCTCCAATCGGCCGGCTTCCAGGGCGCGCCCCGATTCCTGGGCATCGACGAAAGCGGCAGGGACACCCTGAGTTTCGTTCCCGGGGACACCGCCGGCCGTCCCTGGCCAAGCTGGGTAGCCGACGAATCGAGTGCCATCAGCGTCGCGCGCCTGGTGCGGGCCTACGATGACGCAGTGCAGCCGCTGGGCGTACCCGGCTGGGCACACGGGGACGACGCCGCTGATCCTCTTGGGTGCCCCGGCTCAATCGCGGGACCGGCGACATTCCTCGCCCACATGGACATCACCCCGGAGAATGTCGTCTTCCGGGACGGCACCGCCGTCGCCCTGATTGACTTCGATCTGCTGCGCCCCGCGACCCGGTCTGAAGAGGTCGCGAACTTGCTCCTCTGGTGGGGCGCGTGGATGCCCGTCGCCGACCGCGATCCCGTCATGCGCGGAGTCGACGCCGCCTCCCGGGCTGCCATGCTGGTGGACGCCTATGGCTTGGGCCCGGCCGATCGGGCCAAGATTGTTGGCGTAACCCGGAACGCCGCCGAGCGCTCCTGGCATGTGATGCGGCACAGGGCGCTTGCCCAGGGCGGCGGGTGGAAACGGATGTGGGACGAGGGCATCGGGGACAAGATTCTTCGCCGCCAAGCGTGGCTAGCCGAAAACGCCGCAGTTCTTCACGCCGCAATAACGTGACCTGGCGTTAATCGTCGTCGAGGTAACGGAGCAGAAGAGGAAGGGTCGCGCGTGGTCCGGAGATCGCCGTCGCTGGCTGCTTGTTCCCCAAGGCAGTCTCCATGGTTTCCAGGCACGATCATCAGGCGGCTCCCCGGAAACATTTGGTTTAATGATAATGATTATTGATAGCATCAGTAATCATATCGCCCCTAGCCGAAAGTTCACCATGCACCCTGCCCTCCTGGTTCAAGACTTGAGGGTGTCCCTCCATGGACGCGCCCTGATTGACGGAGTCAGCTTCACTGTCGACCGGGGTCAAAGACTGGCCCTTTTGGGAGCTTCGGGTTCGGGCAAGTCCCTGACGGCGGCTGCCCTCCTGGGACAGCTCCCGGCTTCGATGAGCGCCTCCGGGCAGTTGCAGATCAACGGAGTAGACGTGACCTTGTCCGACCGGCGAACCCGCCGCTCGGGACTCACCGCTATCCATCAGGACCCGATGTCAGCGCTCAATCCCTTGGTGCGCCTGGGCAAACAGCTGGAGATCCCGCTGCGGCATGCCGGCCTTTCAGGCTCCGCGGCGCGGAAAAGGGCACTTGAGCTGCTCGCGTCGATGGGAATAGAGGAAGCCGAACGGACCATGGAAAGCTTCAGCGGCGAACTGTCGGGAGGTCAGCTGCAGCGGGTCTGCATCGCGCTCGCCCTTGCCTGCCGCAGCTCCGTCCTGGTAGCTGATGAACCCACTACCGCATTGGACATGGTCAGCCAGGCCAAGGTCCTTGAGGCCTTGTCCCTGTATTCGGAATCAGCTTGCTCGGAATCCGTGTATCCGGAATCCGCGCGTTCCGCGGCCGCCGGCGCGATGTTGTTCATTACGCATGACCTTGCTGTGGCTGCGGCGTTTTGCCACCAGGCCCTCGTCTTGAGTTCCGGCCGGATCGTCGAAGAGGGATCCATGGAATCGGTGGTGGAGCGGCCCCGGCACCAGTACACGAAGCAACTGGTGGAAGCCGCCCATCTCGGATTCGATTCCCTCCGCCGGAGAGCCACAGCATGAAGGCAGTCCTGAGCGCTGGCAATCTCGGACTCAGCTACCCGGGCCGCAGGCTCCTGAAGCAACGGCCGGCCCGGCCGGCATTGCAGGACGTTTCCCTCAGGATTGCCACGGGAGACAGCGTTGGCCTGGTGGGTGGCTCGGGCGCCGGAAAATCGACGCTCCTGCGGATCCTGCTTGCTTTGGAGAAGCCGGACGCCGGAACCGTCACGTTCAACGACACCCCGGTTGTGCCCGGCCCGGCGTCGTCCTTGAGGTGGTACCGCCGCGCGGTGCAATACATCCCGCAGAATCCGGCGGCGAGCCTTGATCCGGGCATGAACGTGGAGCGGCTGCTCCTTGAACCCCTGAGGCAACTGCGCATCAATGGAGATCACCGCAGGATGATCCTGGATGCCTTGCAACGGGTCGATCTCGATCGCGGCTTGCTTGCGCGTCGGCCCTCGGAACTCTCCGGCGGGCAAAAACAACGCGTGGCCATTGCACGTGCCCTGGTCCCCGCGCCAACCATCCTCCTGGCTGACGAGCCGGTGAGCGGACTCGACCTTCCCCTCAGGAACTCGGTCTTGGCCCTCTTGGAACAGCTGGTCCATCGGGACGGGCTTGGGCTCCTGTTTGTCTCGCATGACCTGGCCGCCATCGCCCGGTTGTGCTCCCAAACCCTGGTCCTCTCCGGGGGAAGCATCGTGGAACAAGGACCCACCGCTGCCGTGTACGCGAACCCACAGACCCGGGAGGCCAGGGAGCTTGTCACCTCCATCCCCGGACTGGGCAGGGACGTAGGACAGGACAAGCCATGAACTCACGCGCGGAGCCCACGCCCCGGCTACTGCTGGCCAGCCAGCTCATCTTCAACCTTGGCTTCTACTCGGTTGTCCCCTTCCTGGCGGTTTTGATGCGCGAGGACTTTGGCATGGGCGCAATGGCCGTGGGAGTTGTCCTCGGCGCACGTACTTTCGCCCAGCAAGGATTGTTCCTCGTGGGCGGAGCCGCCGCGGATCGTTGGGGAGCCCGGCCCGTCATGATTGCCGGATGCCTCGCCCGGATCTCCGGGTACCTTTTGTTGCTGTGGGCTTCGGACTTCCCCCTTTTCCTCCTGGGAGCCATCATCACAGGGGCGGGTGGCGCCCTCTTTTCACCCGCTTTGGAAAGCCTTGTGGGTGGGGCCGAAGAACGACGTGCCACCCTTCAGCCCCACAAAACCACTCTTTTCGCGCTGCTGGTCATTTTCGGGGAAATCGGCGCCGTGGCCGGTCCCCTGCTCGGCTCCGTCCTGCTTCAGACCGGCTTCGACGCGGCCCTGCTCGTCGGGGCGGGGGTCTTCGCCGTGATGGCAGTGGTCTTCGGCACTTTCCTACCAGCGACGACGGCGAGCGCCGTCGTAACGTCCGCCGGGAACTCGGCCGCCGCGCCGCCGTCGGACGCTTGGTCCTGCCTCAGGGAGAAGGGCTTCGTCTCATTCGCGGCTTTCTATAGCGTCAACCTCTTTGCCTACAACCAGCTCTACTTCGGGTTGCCCATCGAGCTGGAACGGAGCGACGCGGGTTTGGGTGCGCTCTCGGCGATTTTCGCCTACGCATCCATTTTTATCATCACCCTGCAATGGCCCATCGCCAGGCTCATGAAACGGAAGGGACCGGGCGTCGCGCTCGCCGCGGGATTCGCCGTTCAGGCCCTGGGGTTCGTCGCTATCGCAGCCATGGCCGCCTTCCCCCCGCCCGCCGCATTCCCTGCGCTACCGGCGTTCCTGCTGGTCACTGCGCTCGCCGTCGGGCACATGTGCGTGGCACCAGTTGCCATGGATCTGGTCCTCGAATTTGCCGCAGGACGCTCCACCGGCGCCTATTACGGCTTGCTCGCGAGTTGCGGCGGAACCATGGTTCTCCTCGGCAATATGCTCCTTGCTCCGCTCTATGAACAGGCCACCACACCATCCCTGGCCGCGGTCTCTCCGTGGCTGGTGTCGGCAATTCTCGCGGCGAGCTCCGCGGCACTCATACATCGCTTCCTTCCGGCATCCGTCCCGGCACCGCGTCCGCAACAACTCCACACCGTTTGATCCACTCACACCCACGAAAGACAGGCACCAATCCATGGCTATTCCACGCCCAAAAGCAGTTGCCGCGATACTCCTCTCCTCCGCAATGGCCGCCGCCCTCAGCGCTTGCTTCGCCCAAGGCACCGCGCCATCAGCCAGCAGCACCGACTCCCGGATCAAGGTAGCCATGCTGCAGCCACCGCGTTCAGGACTTACTCCCTTGAGCGACGACGCCTTCAAACTCTCACGCTGGAAGACCGCCGAGACTTTGGTTGTCCTGGATGCCCTCGGCGATGCCCAGCCATCGCTTTCAACAGCCTGGACGCAACTGGACGGCAGGAACTGGCGCTTCGAACTCCGTGCAGGCGTGAAATTCCATGACGGAACGCTCCTGACGGCGGAGCAAGTGGCGGCGTCGTTAACGGCAGCAGCCAATGCCAAGCCCAAGCCGCGGATCCTCGACGGCGTGCAGCTCAGCGTCCGCACCGACGGCGGGAACGCCGTCGTCGTGACCACCCAGACGGACGACCCGCTGGTTCCGCAGCGGCTTTCCAGTCCCCAGCTATCCATCCTCGCCGCGTCCGCCTACAAGCCCGGTGGCGTCGTGAGCCCCATCAACGCCGGAACGGGGCCCTACGTCCTGGCGTCCGCGGACGGCACCAGCTCGGCAACACTCAACCGCTTCGCCGACTACTGGGGCGAGAAGGCGGCGAGCGGCGGCGTCGACGTCCAATACGTTCCCGACGGCACGGCACGCGCTGCCGCCCTCAGGACCGGAACGGCCGACGTCGTGGAGGCCATTCCCGTAGGCCAGGTCGCCCAGATCAAGGCCGACTTGATCCACGAAGTCCCCATGCCCCGCACCAACACCCTCTACCTGAACACCAAGGCGGGTCCTTTCGCGGATCCGTCGGTCCGGGCAGCGGCACGTACGTCGGTCGAACGGGCCACCATTGTTGACCGGGTCTACGAAGGACGGGCGGACATCGCCGAAGGTTTCCTCGGCCCGGCTCTCCCCTGGGCCGCCAAGGAGCGGCAAAACGCCTCCTATATCGAAGCCCTGAAAAAGCGGGCGGAAGCGGCACCCGCCAACGGCCGCCGCATCAAACTTGGCACGTTCACGGACCGGGCCGAGCTGCCCGAGGTCGCCGTGCAGCTTGAGCAGCAGCTCGAAGCCGCCGGCTTCATCGTGGAGCAGGAAGTCCGCGAGTACCAGCACATCGAGGCAGACGCCTTGGCGGGAAAGTTCGATGCCTTCATCCTGTCCCGGGCCACGGTCCTCGACTCCGGCGACCCCGTCGCCTATATGTTCAGCGACTTCTCCTGCAAAGGCTCCTTCAACATCTCCCAGTTCTGCGATCCGGAGGTGGACGCGGCATTGAGCAAGGCCGCAGCCATCCCGGCAGGCCCGGAGCGCCGGGCGGCAATTGCCGCCGCCGAGGCACTGATCCTCTCGAAGGACGCGGCGGTGCCCCTGCTCCACGAACGCGTCATCCAAGGCGAATCGGCCAGGATCCGCAACGTGGAACGCGATCCCCGCGAGCGCGCCCTGATCACCAGCAAGACAGGAATCTCCGGCTGATGCGGTGCCCCGCGTTCATCAAAGCTGCGGTTTCCCGAGCTGTGGCGCTCTTTGCCATAGTCGTGCTGATCGGGCTCCTGCCGTGGCTTTCGGGACACAGCCCGGAATACACCATCCTGCGGGCCCGGTATGCCGACCGGGAAGCGACTGACGAAACGCTGGGCATGATCCGCGCGGAGCTTGGACTCGATCGAGGACCAGTACACATCTTCTTCGACTGGGCCGGAGGCCTTGTGCGCGGGGACATGGGAAATTCCTGGATCACCAACACGCCTGTTGGCGCCGGCACTGTGGAAACCCTCGGCGTCTCCGTCACCCTGATGGCCTGCGCGGTGGCCGTTGCAACGGTGGTGGCCACCGCACTGTGCGTTCCTTCCGTGATGCGGGGGCTCGCCGGGAACCCCAGGCGGGGCTCCGGCGTCGTGGCGGCGGCCATGACGGCGCTCCCCGAGTTCCTGCTGGCGGCGATGCTCCTTGTCGTCGGCGCGGTGTGGCTGGGCTTGTTCCCGCCGTACGGCTGGCAGGTCCTGGACCACGCGGTGTTGCCGGCTCTCGCCCTCGGCCTGCCCGCCGGCGGGCTCATCGGGCGGCTCCTGTCCGACGCCATCAGCGTGGCGTTCGCCGAAAAATGGGTGGCCACGTGGGCCATGGCCGGAGCAAGCCGCGCCAGGCTCACCGCGGCTGTGCTCCGTCGGGCCCTGCCATCGGTGATGAGCCAGATCGGGCTTGTCCTCATTGGCCTCACCGGTGGGGCAGTTGCCGTGGAGAAGGTCTTCGCGATTCCCGGTTTGGGCCGTGCGGTCCTGGGGGCGGCGAGCGCCCAGGACATACCTGCGCTGCAGGCAGGAGTACTGGCCCTCCTCATGCTGGCGATCGGGGCAGGTTCCCTCAGCGCCGCGGCCCGGAACCTTCTCATGGGAGCAGCGCTGCGCTCGGGGACAGTTCCGGTTCCGGACTCCCCGGGAACACCACGACGGCGGGATGCCGCGGTTCCGCTCGTCGCTGCGGGAGCGTTGCTGCTCATCGTCGTCGCGGGCTTGCTTCGCGATCCGTTCACCTCAAGCCATGCACGGCTTGCCGGCCCGGGTTTGGAGCTGCCCTTCGGGGCCGATGCAAGCGGACGGGACCTCCTTGCCCGGGTGGGGCATGGCGCCGTGTCCACGTTGGGAACTGCATTGCTCGTGGTCCTGGCTTGCCTTGTGATCGGGATCGTCGTCGGGCTCTTCCCGCTCGCGGCCACCGGTCCCCTTGAAGTAGCCAACGCCGCTCCGCCTATCCTGGCCGGGCTGATCGTTGCCGTGATGACCGGCCCATCGGCTGAAGGTGCGGCGATAGCCGTCACCCTGGTCAGTTGGGCACCCCTCGCCGCCCACACTGCCGCCCTGGCGCAGGAGGCCAGGGCCCAGCCCCACGTGAAGATCCTTCCGGTCCTGGGCGTGGGAAGGGTCCGCATCCTCTGGCGCTACATCCTCCCGACCATCCTTGGCCCGGTGTTCAGGCATTCGATGCTCCGGATACCGGGAATCGCGCTCGCCTTGGCTGCCCTGGGGTTCCTGGGCCTCGGCCCCCATCAGCCGTCGCCCGAGTGGGGCCTCGTCCTTGCCGAAGGAATCAACTACGTGGAGCGGGCACCGTGGGCCGTTGCCGCCCCGGCGTCGGCATTGATCCTCGCCTCGATTCTGGCCGTTTCACTGTCGAGCGTCACGTGGTCGCGCTCGCAGGGGGATCCGGCCCCCGATTGACTCATTCGAATATATGTTCGAAAATTGAAGCATGTCATCCCGCCTGTCTTCCGCTTCGCCGGCTTCGCTGCGCGATGACTTGCAGGCGCAGATCCATCTCATGCAGGGCAAGCGCGGAAGCGAACGTTCGCTTCCCGTACTCCCCTCGCTCAGCAGGCTTCTCCCGGGCGGACTGCGACCGGGAGCGGCGTACTCCGTACAGGGATCCATGTCGCTGGCCATGGCCTTGTTGGCCGGGCCGTCACGCAATGGCTCATGGTGCGGAGTAGCTGGGCTGCCTGACTTCGGGATCGAGGCGGCAGCAGGTTTCGGCATTGCGCTCGACCGGCTGGTGCTGGTGCCTGACCCCGGGGCCAGTTGGATGCCGGTGATCGCCGCCCTGGCGGACGTGCTCTCGGTGGTCCTTGCTCGGGCTCCGGAAAGAGTCGCACCCGCCGAGGCCGCCCGCTTGGGAGCCAGGCTCCGCGAGCGGAGTGCCGTCCTCCTTGTCTTGGGACCATGGCCGCAGAGTGAAGCCGTCTTGCACGTGAATGGATACGAGTGGGCGGGGCTCGGACAGGGCCACGGACATCTCGCCAAGCAGGAACTCGAGCTCGAGGTTGCGCTGCGGGGCAGTTCCCGCAGGGCCTCCGTGGATCTTGCGGACAGCGGCCCGGTGGAGCTGTCCCGCCATCGGATGGGAGCATGATGCTGTTTCAGCTTGAAACCCCGGTACGGGCGTTGGTGACTTGGTTCCCGGATTGGCCCCTCGTCGCCGCCCGCCTGGCAGATGCCCTGCCGCCTGATGTACCTGTGGCAGTCATCGGCCAAGGGGTCATTGCTGCTTGCTCTGCGGAAGCCCGGGCAGAGGGAGTGGTCCGGGGCTTGCGGCTGCGGGAAGCGCAGACCCGCTGCCCTGAGCTGGTGGTGTGTGCCGTTGATCCGGTGCGGGATGCGAGGGAATTCGAACCTGTGGTCTCGTCTCTCGAGGAACGGACCCCTGGAGTGGAAGTGCTTCGACCCGGCCTCTGCGCTATCCGGGCCAAGGGTGCCGCCCGGTATTACGGCGGAGAAGAAGCGGCCGCAGGTGCTGTGCTTGAATCGGCCGACCGCCTCGCCGTGGAGGCCCGGGTGGGGATCGCCGATTCCGTGTTCGCCGCCGAGCAAGCAGCCCGGAGCACCAGCGAACTATCTGCCGTCCTGGTCCTCCCGACGGGTTCTTCCCGGGATTTCCTGGCTCCATTTCCGGTGGAAGTACTGGGGCAGCCGAAGCTGGCTTCCTTGCTCAAACGCCTTGGCATCCTCACTTTGGGGAATTTCGCGAATCTTCACGCCGCAGATGTCAGGGCCCGTTTCGGGGCTGCCGGAATCACTGCGCATGCCCTGGCAAGCGGACAGGATCCCCGCAAGGTGATCCCCCGGACTCCCCCGCGGAAACTGGATCAACGTGTCGAATTCGAACCCGGCCTGGACCGGGTTGACCAACTCGCCTTCCAACTCCGCGCCACGGCAGACGCCTTCGTGGCCGGGGTGCAGACGGAAGGCCTGGTCTGCACGGAGCTGAGGGTTCTGATCACTGACGAACGAGGGAGCCGCTCCGAGCGGACGTGGGGCCACCCCCGCCATTTCACAGCCAGCGACGTCGTGGACAGGGTGCGTTGGCAGCTTCAGTCGCAGCCCCCTGTATCCAACGATAAAACTGCCCAAGCCAGCGGAACGCACGACGGCGGCATGGCACGCGGCGGACTGTCGTCACCGGTCACGAGGGTCGAGTTCGTCCCCGTCCGTGTGGATTCCATTGCCCATCATGGTCGGGCGCTCTTTGGAGACGGAGCCGAGGAACAGATTCATCATGGACTCAGCCGGATCCAAAGCATGCTGGGGCATGAAGCCGTGGTAGTGCCCGCGGTTTCCGGAGGTCGCTTGCTGGCCGAGCGGCGCCGCCTGGTTCCTTGGGGAGATGCCTTGCCCGCGGGAACGGCCGCCCTGGCCTCCAGGCCGTGGCCGGGCAGGATTCCAGACCCGCAGCCCGCCACGGTGTTCGCTTCCCTCATCCCCGTCCTGCTGCTTGATGCGAACAAGGAAAAAGTCCGTACAGACCATCGCGGCGGATTGATTGCACCGCCCATGTGGTTCTGTCCTGGCGGAGACCCTGCACGACGGCGACTGGTAGCGCAGTGGGCCGGCCCCTGGCCGTTGCGGCAGAGGTGGTGGGACGCCGATCATCGCCTTGAAGCGGACCGGTTCCAGCTTGTGGACGGAAACGGAGAGGCTTGGCTCCTTCTCCTGGACGAGCAGAACTGGTGGGCAGAGGCCCGCTACGACTGAACACCAGACACTGAACTTTAGTCAGGAAGACAAAGATGGCTTGGAACAACCCGTCGATCCCGTGGTCGGAGTTCGAACGCACGCTGTCGGACCGGCGCGTGCCGGAGATCGGCAAGTCCAAAGGGGACGGCGGCGACAGCCCCGCCTGGTCAAGGAAACGCGGGCCTTACCGCCCGGTCCCCCTCGATCCCGCAAGGGTCGCGTCGAGGGCGGGTGCCGCCGTCGTGCCTTATGCCGAACTGCACGCGCATTCGCACTACAGCTTCCTGGACGGCGCCTCCTCACCCGAGAAGATGGTTGAGGAGGCGGTCCGGCTGGGCCTCCATGCCCTCGCACTGACCGATCATGACGGCTTCTACGGGATCGTGCGAATGGCGGAGGCCGCCGAAGCCTACGAGCTGAAGACCGTGTTCGGCGCTGAGCTGTCACTCGGGCTCAGCAAACCCCAGCAAGGCGAAGCCGACCCCGAAGGTGACCATTTGCTCGTCCTCGCCCGCCAGGAAGAGGGGTACCACCGTTTGGCAGGGGCCATGACGTCCGCCCATCTGGCGGCCGATGCCGAGAAGGGCCATCCCATCTACGACCTCGACGAGCTGGCGCATTCGCTGAGGAACCACTGCCTGGTGCTGACCGGATGCCGCAAAGGCTCAGTCCGGAGGGCCCTCATGAGCGACGGCGAGCAAGCCGCTGCGTTGGAAGTGGAGGCCTTGATCGAGAGATTCGGGCGGGAAAACGTGGTGGTGGAGCTCTTCGATCACGGGAATCCCCTCGACAGCAGCCACAACGATGCCCTCGTCCGGATTGCCGAGCGCGCAGGCATACCTTTCATCGCCAGCAACGCCGTACATTATGCGTCCCCGGAGGGATATCCGCTGGCAACGGCCATGGCGGCGGTCCGGGCACGCCGCAGCCTGGAGGAGCTGGACGGGTGGCTGCCCGCAAGCAGCGGCGCCCATTTGCGGAGCGGTTCCGAGATGGTAGCGCGGTTCGCCCGCTACCCCGGCGCGGTCGAACGGACTGTCGAGATCGCAGACGAGCTTGCATTCCAGTTACGGGCCGCCCGCCCGAAGCTTCCCAAGCTCGATGTTCCTGCGGGGCACAGTCTCATCACGTGGCTGCGGCAACTTGTTGAAGAAGGGGTGAGGGACAAGTACCCGGACGCCGACGAACGGGTCCATCGCCGGATCGAGCAGGAACTCGCAGTGATCGAGGCGAAAAACTTCCCCGGCTATTTCCTGATTGTGCACGACATCGTGCAGTTTGCCCGTTCCCGCGGCATCCTCTGCCAAGGCCGGGGGTCCGCGGCGAACTCTGCCGTTTGCTACGCGCTGGGGATCACCGCCGTCGACAGCATCTTCTACAACCTTCCGTTTGAGCGTTTCCTCTCCAGCCTCCGCGAAGAAGAACCGGACATCGACGTCGATTTCGACTCGGACCGGCGGGAAGAAGTCATCCAATACGTCTACCGCAAGTACGGACGGTTCAACGCGGCCCAAGTAGCGAATGTCATCAGTTACAGGCCGAAGAACGCCGTCAGGGACATTGCCAAAGCACTCGGCTACAGCCAGGGCCAACAGGACGCCTGGTCCAAGCGGCTCGATCACTGGGGCGATCTCAGCGATGGCAAGACCAACAACATCCCGGCCCCGGTCCTGGACCTTGCTGACCAGATACTGGGCTTCCCCCGGCACCTGGGCATCCACTCCGGCGGCATGGTCCTCACCGAACGGCCTGTCGGCGAGGTGGTACCCATCGAACGCGCCCGGATGGAAAACCGCACGGTCCTGCAATGGGACAAGGACGATTGCGAGTGGATGGGCCTGGTCAAGTTCGACCTTCTTGGCCTGGGCATGCTCGCCGCCCTGCAGTACTCCTTTGATTTGATCGACAAGCATTTCGGGGAGCGTTGGACCATCGAGACCATCCCGCGGGAAGAACCGGCCGTCTACGACATGCTCTGCCGGGCCGACTCGATCGGGGTGTTCCAAGTGGAATCACGGGCCCAGATCAGCACGCTGCCGCGGCTGAAACCGAGGAAATTCTACGATCTGGTGGTCGAAATCGCGCTGATCCGCCCAGGTCCGGTCCAAGGTGGCGCCGTGCACCCCTACATTCGGCGCCGTGCAGGCACGGAAAAAATCACGTACCTTCATCCATTGCTGGAGCCCGTGCTTAAGCGGACTTTGGGTGTGCCCTTGTTCCAGGAGCAACTGATGCAGATGGCAGTTGCCGTGGGCGGCTGCACCGCCGAGGATGCGGACCTGCTCCGCCGCGCGATGGGCTCCAAACGGGGCCGGGAGAAGATCGAGTCGCTCGAGGCCAAGCTCTATGCGGGGATGGCGGCCAACGGGATCAGCAAGGACGACGCCGACGCCATCTACGCCAAGATCCAGGCCTTTGCGAACTTCGGTTTCGCGGAATCCCACTCCTTGAGCTTCGCGGTGTTGGTCTACGCAAGCTCGTGGCTGAAGCTGCACTACCCTGGCGCATTTCTCGCATCCCTGCTGCGGGCACAACCCATGGGCTTCTACTCCCCGCAAACCCTCGTGGCGGATGCCCGCAGGCACGGGGTCCAGGTGTTGCGCCCGGATGTACTGCATTCCCTTGCCGAGGCGACCCTCGAAGTGCTCGACGAGGCTGCAAGTGCCGAAACAGGCCAAGTGGGCGGCATGGATTCCTGCTTGGACTTCCACCAGCCGGAGATCGGCCTCTTCCATCAGGATCGACCACGCGAGGACCACCTGCACCGGCGGGATGGCTCACGCGCCGTGCGGTTGGGGCTCGACGGCGTCACGTCCATCGGCGTCGAAGTGGCGAAGCGGATCGTCACCGAGCGTGCGGAGCATGGCGCCTACCGGGACATGGCGGATCTGTCCCGCCGCGCGAATCTCAGCGCGGATCAGCTGGAGGCACTCGCTTCAGCGGGAGCACTCGATTCGCTGGGAATGAACCGCCGCGAAGCATTGTGGCAAGCCGGAGATGCCGCGCTCGAGCGGGAAGGACAATTGCCCGGGACCCACGTCGCCGTCCAGCCACCGCTGCTGCCCGAGCTCTCCCCCCTGGAAAATGTTGCCTACGACATGTGGGCGACAGGAATCAGCACCGATGACCATCCGATGCGCCATGCCCGCGAGGCCCTGGATTCGAGGGGGGTGCTGCGGGTGGACCGGCTCTCCCAGGTCGAGTCCGGCACGCGTGTTGAAGTGGCCGGCGTCGTGACCCACCGCCAACGCCCCCAGACCGCGCAAGGGATCACCTTCGTGAATCTGGAGGACGAGAGCGGCATCCTCAATGTCATCTGCAGCGTTGGCCTCTGGAAGAGGCATCGCCGCGTCGCCCGGGAATCATCCGCGCTGGTCGTCCGGGGTTTCCTCGAACGATCGCCGGAAGGAGTCACCAATCTCGTGGCGGACAAGCTGGAACCCCTGGTCCTGACAGTGAAGTCCAACTCCCGCGACTTCAGGTAGCCAGGAGTGCCGCACGGGCGAGTTCCCGGTCGTGTTCATCCGGGAGAGGTACGTGTTGACCTTTGCTCAGGACCGTGATGCCCGAATCCGTGACGTTATAGCCGCGCCGTCGGTCCAGGTCCGGGTCCAGGCCGATGGTTGCGCCGGCTGGAACCCTGACGTTCTTGTCCAGGATGGCCCGCTTGACCACCGCCCCTTCGCCGATGGTGACGTTGTCCAACAGCACCGAGTCGATAACGCGGGCACCACTGGAAATGAACGCATCGTTGGAGAGCACCGAATTTTCCACGAGACCGCCCGATACGATGACGCCGTTGGAAACAATTGAGTCCTGGGCCGTGCCGACGGTTCCGCCTTCCCCGCGAACCATCTTGGCCGGAGGCGAAGCACTTTGCCGTGTGTAGATCGGCCAATCGGAGTTGTAGAGATTGAACACCGGATCCGGCGAAATCAAATCGAGGTGTGCTTCAAAGTATGAGTCGATAGTACCGACGTCGCGCCAGTAGTTGCGGTCACGATCCGTGGCCCCTGGGACATCATTGCTTGAAAAATCATAGGCGAACGCTTCGCCACGGGAAACGAAATAGGGGATGATGTCACCGCCCATGTCGTGTCTCGTGTCTTGCCGGGTGGCGTCGTGCTCAAGCGCCCCCACCAAGGCATCGGCGTCGAAAACGTAGTTCCCCATCGATGCCAGGAACTGGGAAGGGTCTTCAGGAAGCCCACGCGTCGAAGCCGGCTTTTCCACAAATGCTGCGATCCTCTTGGCCGCGCCGCCGCTCGCGGTATCGGAACCAGCGGCCTCGTCCACCTCGATCACGCCGAACTGGTCGGCCATGGCCAGAGGTTGACGCACGCCCGCCACAGTGGCCTTTGCGCCGGAGCTGATATGGCTGCGCACCATGTGCTCGAAATCCATCCGGTAGACGTGGTCAGCACCCACGACCACGACGATGTCAGGACGGGCGTCTTCGATGAGGTTGAGCGACTGGTAGATCGCATTTGCGCTGCCTAGGAACCAGCTTTTACTGACGCGCTGTTGAGCCGGAACCGACGCTACATAGTTGCCCAATTGTGCGGACATCCGCCACGTTTCTGAAATGTGCCGGTCCAGGCTGTGGGACTTGTATTGGGTCAGCACCACAATCTGCCAATAGCCCGAGTTGGTCAGATTGGACAGGGCGAAGTCGATCAGCCGGTAACTCCCTGCGAACGGGACGGCTGGTTTGGCGCGATCTCCGGTAAGCGGCATGAGTCGCTTACCCTCACCGCCGGCCAGCACAATCGCCAAGACTTTCTTCGAAGCCATCGTCACTCCCTTGTGTTTGATGTTGGCCGTGGAACTACTCACCGCGCGTTGCGATGAAGCTCGGGGTGGAACGCGCCCCCGCTGCTCGAACAGCAGCGGGGGCGCATTCCTAGGCGTTCGCGATCAGCCCCAGTTCGGCCTTGGAGGCCAGGGAGGGGTGTTTCGGGAAGACCCGGACGGTGTAACCGAAGGATCCGGAGCGGTTGATCAGGATGGACCCGGTGAACAGGTGGCGCCCGTTGCCAAGGTCCTCCGTTTCGGTCAGCTCGACCAGGGCCACATCTTCCAGTTCGTCTCCGTCCTGGGCCCGGCCATACGCCACCTCAACCGACACGTCCTCGGGCGTGAGTTCGTGCAGGGCGATGTAGGCGTTGACCTGGAGGGTGTCGCCGATCTGGGGCTCCTCGGAGACGCCGATGGAATCGACGTGTTC